>CAMKHH010000122.1 GCA_946412445.1 uncultured Eubacterium sp. | reverse complement strand
CTACAACCACATCCCCGAAGCTGCAGATTGCCGACGATCTGATGATTGTGGCAATGAGCAGCGGAAGCGGCCCTGATGCCCTCGTGGATCAGTCGGGAATGGGCGAAATCAAGTGTGAAGCGGGAATCCGAATCTACAGCCTGAAAAATGATCCGGAAAATCCGGAATTCTTAGGCTACTGGGATTGCGGTTTGAAACACGTGTTAGGTGTACACCGCTTTATGTACAACGGAGGACGTTACGTTCATCTTTCCAGTGACTGTGAAGGCTTTGAAGGGATGATTTACCGTATCATCGATATCATCGATCCTGCACATCCCGTAGAAGTGGGACGTTGGTGGAGACCCGATCAATATGCAGATGGTTATCCGGGAAGAGAATTCGATCCGGGTGCACCGCATGTACCTTCCTTTATGGATAAAGGCTGGTTGCATGGACCGCCGTTCGTACGTGATGGAATCGCATATATGGGTTACGGCGGAGCCGGGCTTGTGATTGTGGATGTTCATGATGTAACACGTCCGAAATGCCTGGGTGAATTGAAGCTGATGCCTGCATTTTCAAGTGAACTCGCAGGTGCCAGAACTCATACGGCACTCCCCCTTCCCGGACGGGACCTTGTAGTGTGTCAGAACGAAGGAGAGCGGTTCCAGTTCTTTACACCGGACAGAATTAAAAGAGCGCAGGCACTGAATAATCTGCATATGATTGACGTCAGTGACCCGAAGCAGCCGACATTGATTGCGGAATTCCCTTATCCGGAAGTTCCGGAGGATTTTCCTTATCAAAACTTTAATGTTGCAGGTCTTGGTGTACCAGGTCCTTTTGGGCCTCATAATATTCATGAGCCTATGGATAACAAGCCGTGGCTGGAGCAAAGAGGCGACCGTGTATACTGCTGCTATTTTTCAGCGGGGTTACGTGTCTATGATGTTTCCGATCCTTACTATATTAAGGAATTGGCATACTTTATACCGCCAAATCCGAATAAAAAACCAGAGGAATCATATTTCCCAGGTTTCCCGGGACCACGTCTGGCCTGCACAGAAGATGTTGTAGTGGATGACAGAGGCTATATCATGATTGATGCTCTGGATGATGGATTCTATATCCTGAAGATGAAGGAGCAATAAAAAATATTCAATTACCGTTCAGCCATAAGACTGGACGGTAATGAAATAAAATACACTATTAAAAAGGGAGAAGACAATGAAAATCTTAGGTATTTCTTTTGGAACGAAGAATGGAACAAATGATTCGCTCTGTATGGAGGCATTAATGGGAGCGAAAGAAAAAGGCAGTGATGTGGAATTTATTCAGATGTCCACATTGAACATCCGTCACTGCACCGGCTGCTGCGCCTGTGCAAAGACTCTTTTAAGCGGTAAAGGAAATATGTGTACAATTAAGGATGATGATTTTGAATGGCTGCTCGATAAGATGCTGGACGCAGATGGAATCATTATCAGTGATCCTATTTTTGAAGAGGGAGCTTCCGGATTGTTCCATACCATTACGGACCGTTTCGGACCCAGAACAGACAGAGGAAATAATGTGATCGGCACTAAAATTGCTCAGGAAACCGGAGGAAAGATTCCAGATCCCCGCCTTTTAAAAGATAAGGTTATCTCTTACATAGGTGTAGGCGGTTCTGACTGGGGAACCAGAGTACAGTGTGAGCACGCTATGCATGCGTTAACCCCTATGTGGACAGTGATTGATAATGCATGGTTTCCATGGGCAAAGTCTGTCCTTATGGAGGATGATAAGCTTGCAGAGGTTCATCAGATCGGGTGCAACCTGGCAGAAGCGGCAGAGGATGTAGAGAAGGCTGAATACAAGGGTGAAGAAGGTGCCTGTCCTCATTGCCACAACAGATTATTCTACTTAGAGCCTGGTTCTACAAAGGCCATCTGCGGACTGTGTGGTATCGTAGGAGAAATAACCGTAGAGGATGGAAAGACAAAGTTCAGCTTCCCGGAGGAGCAGCTAGAGCATGCGCATGATACTATGTCTGGAAAGTTCATCCACGGTAAAGATATTCAGAGAAACGAGGGGGCTTTTGCGGAAATTCGCAAGACAGATGAATTCAAGGCCCGTAAGAAGAAATACACAGACTTTATCACACCTACAAAAATAAGATAAATGATGGGCCGGGAGGGGACTACGATGAAGCAGAAACCAGATCCAAAATCAATTGTAATTTTAAACCTTGTAAATAATATACCCATGGCGATTGTTATGTCGCTGGCGGCACCACTCATTATGAGAATTCCACTGGTATTTTCCAACTTTATTGTAAATGTTCTCATAGCGTTTGTCATAGCCTGTATCCTTAATATAATCATTCCGGTTCCGCGTATAGCAGAGGGGTTTCCAAAGCTTTTTAAGGTATCCTCTCAATCACTGGGGGGAAGGATTCTGGGAAATATTCCGATTAGCCTGATTTTTGTGGTTATCATCGGACTGGTTTTGAATCTTTACAATGTCAGGCAGTTTCCAGCATTTATCTTTGCCTTTTTAGGAACTTTTGCTCCTATATACGTAGTGTGCTTTGTACTTTCTATGATTACAAACCCCATTGCGATGAAACTGGCTTTTGGAACGGAGAATCGATAGGTTTATGCATATAAAGAAACAAACTTTAATTCTGGCTGCGGCTATTGCGGTATTTCCGCCCTTATGGGCGGCAGCCGCACCGTATCTGGGCGTTAAAACAGGAGCAGTGGCACTGATTTGTGCAGGAGTCTATGCAGCTAATGGAAATAAAAGAGAAGATGCCTTAAAAATAACAGCAGGTTTCTGGTGCGGTGATTTTTGGGCATGTCTTTCTCTTGTGCTTATGAACCATCTAAAGCTTGGAGAAAACGCGGGATTACTTTTAACCCTGGCTGTTTTAGGATTTTCAGCTGTACTCATCGCCTCTGTCTTGGATAAATATATCTATCTGCCTTCCTGGCTTTGTGGCTGGGCCATCGGCTTAAGTTTGATGACGCCTGAGCTTTTAAGTATAGACAAAACCATACCTTTTCAAATTGGAGCGGCCATGGCTATTGGAGTCTGGTATGTAGGTGCGGGGGTGGATTTTTTTTGTAAACTGGTTGAAAAAAAATTACATAAAAAGGAGAATAAAAATGGGAGTAGAATTTGATCCGATGCGGAGCTTTATCTACGTAGATGTAGTAAAAGAGGAGTACAGACATAAACTGGAGCACTGGCTTTATTTTCATCATATTCCGGAGAGCATTTCCCAGTTTGAGCCTTACTGCACGAAGTATGCATTTTATAATGCACTGCCGGTTCCTGAAGGCGGAGAAAGATTTGGAACAGCACGTATGCAGATTACAGAACACAGCTGGCTTGTAAACATTATGGATCCGGCTCTTAAGGTAAAGGCATTTCAGGAATATATGCCGATCGAAGCTTTAAAGTGGCAGGGAACCGTGCCGGAGACGGCAGGAGATGTGCTGCTGTCAGGAGACGACGCACGTGCAACAGGTGGAAATAACGGCTGTCCGCCATTTGTATTCGCTTTTTGCCCTATGTGGTGGGAAGAAGATATAAAAGGCACCGGACGTACGCTGGGAGAAGGTCCTAATTACCGTTGGAATTTTGCACTGACTTATCCGGAAGGCGTTTCTAAAGAAGAAGGGGATAAGTGGCTGTTTGAAGAAGTGTTCCCGCATTTTGAATCGAATAACTGCTGCACCCGCATTTTGACCAGTAAGGTAAGACAGGAAATTAATAACTGTCCGATGCATAGGGTCGTAGAAATGTGGTTTACAGGCCCCACAGCCTGGCATCATCTGTCTGTGGAAACAGCAGATAAGATTAAAGCACCATCATGGGCAAAGGATGGGGAGATATTTCCATATTTGAAATCTAATTTTGAAATAAGAGGAGCATTTGTCACAGATTATCCTACCTGTGATGCGTATAGCCAATATAGAGGTTATATACCCAGAAGGTAAAGGAGAAAATAATTGATGAAACAAAACCGATGGTTTCATGCAGTTATGGGGGTAATTGTCCTTTTATTTGCAGGACTTATCTATGCCTGGAGTGTACTCTCCAGGCCCATAGCTGCATATTTTACGGACTGGACCAGTGCACAGCTTTCCCTGACATTTACAATTTGTATCATGTTTTTCTGTCTGGGAGGTTTTTTGGCGGGAGTCCTGTCTGATAAAGTTAATGTAAAAATAAATATGCTTGCTTCGGCTTGCCTTTTTCTGGCCGGCTTTTTTATTGCTTCAAACACGAATTCACTGCCCGGTCTTTACATAGGGTATGGCATGTTAGCCGGAATGGCATCTGGTATTGCCTATAATTCAGTCATGGGCTCAGTGACGAAATATTTTCCGGATAAGCCGGGTCTTATATCCGGAATCCTGCTTATGGGCTTCGGAATTGGAAGTTTCCTGATTGGGAAGGTTTATCAGGCATTTACCGGTGAAGGCGAAGCCTGGAGAGGATCTTTTCAGTTCATGGGAATTCTTCTCTTTGTGATTTTACTGCTATCCGCTTTCCTGATAAGGAGACCGGACGCAGAAGAGATTGCGCAATTTGCAGACCCGGATGAAAAAGAGGATACAAAACAGGAGAATCGGGAGGAAACCTTAGAACTGAATTTTTATCAGATGATAAAGAGAAGTTCCTTCTGGCTGTATTTTATCTGGGCAGTTCTGCTGTGCGCAGCCGGACTTGCGGTAATTTCGCAGGCAGGCGGCATGGCAGCGGAGGTGGCACCGAAGGCTTCGGCAGGGACTCTATCCACGGCTGTAGGATTGATTTCCATCTTTAATGGTGTAGGACGTGTCCTTTTCGGAAGTATGTATGATCGAATCGGACGCAAAAAAACAATGCTTACCAATGAAGTACTGTTCTGTGGCGCACTTCTGCTTATGATTCTTTCAATGAAGATTGGCAGTTTTGCGGTTTTGATTGTTGGGTATTCACTGATGGGGATGGCCTATGGAGGTGTTCCCACGACAAATTCTGCTTTTGTAGGAGCCTTTTACGGAAGGGAAAATTATAATGTGAATTTCTCAATTCTGAATATGAATCTTTTCTTTTCGTCCTTTGGAAGTACGATTGCAGGATTTCTTTATGATTCCAGCGGGTCATACCTAAGTACCCTGCTTTTTTTACTGGGTGCGGTTG
>CAMKHH010000121.1 GCA_946412445.1 uncultured Eubacterium sp. | reverse complement strand
ACATGAAGGAACACAAGATTACGGATGACAGCCAGCTGCCGGAGTATTTTGTGACTGCTATGACGTTGGATTATCGTCAGAGAATTGATATGCAGTCTGCCTGGCAGGAACATATTGATGCCTCCATCAGTTCCACGGTCAATGTTCCAAATGAATTTACTGTAGAAGAGACGGAGAGCCTTTACCTGTATGCCTATGAGAAAGGTCTGAAGGGAATTACCATATTCCGTGACGGATGCAAACGCTTAGGAATCCTTACACCCGAAGAAGAAAAGGAAAGCAAGGGAGCTGTGGCAG
Organism: uncultured Eubacterium sp.; assembly: GCA_946412445.1. GTDB lineage: Bacteria > Bacillota > Clostridia > Lachnospirales > Lachnospiraceae > Novisyntrophococcus. Next base: position 4,913 of record CAMKHH010000121.1, on the reverse strand, counting down.
GAGAGGGCCTGAACCGCGGTGAAATTATTGAAATCAACGATGAAGTTATCGGCAAGAAGAGAAAACTGATCACAGGCTGCGGAAGTCTCCACTGCATCGCGATGTTTGATCCTTATACAGGGGCATTACTGGAAACCTACTTGAGCAAAGGCTCTACCGGGGGATGTAATAATTTTATGATTGGCCTGTCGCGCATGATATCCATAAGCGCCAGAGGCGGTATTGATATCTATACGATTATTGATCAATTAAATTCTACGGGTTCCTGTCCGTCTTATACGGTACGCCGCGCGACCAGGAAAGATACCAGTAAAGGAAGCTGCTGCCCGATGGCTGTGGGGAATGCACTTTTGGATATGTATCATGAGGTTCAGGAAGAACTGCATCAGCATAAAGAAGAAGAAAAACCAAAGACTGTGACATCAAAAGCACCAAAGCCCAAAGCAGTAAAGAATGTCTCAAAAAAAATCACATGCCCTGAGTGTGGAGAGTCCCTGCTCTTTGAGGGCGGCTGCACCATCTGTAAAAATTGTGGCTGGAGTAAATGCCTGTAATAAATTTTTACTTGATATCTGCCTCATTCTGTTATATTATGTAACACAGAGTAAAAATAGAAAGTATACGAGGAGGTAATTTATGCGACATCTGATGAGCCCTTTGGACTTTTCCGTGGAAGAACTGGATCGGTTGATGGACCTTGCCAATGACATTGAAAATAACCCCGAAAAATATGCCCATGCATGTGACGGAAAAAAGATTGCAACCTTATTTTACGAACCAAGTACCAGGACGAGACTCAGCTTTGAATCAGCGATGCTCAATCTTGGAGGCTCTGTGATTGGGTTTGCATCCTCAGACTCCAGTTCAGCTGCTAAGGGAGAGAGTGTGTCCGACACAATCCGCGTGATCAGCTGTTTTGCAGATATCTGTGCGATGCGCCATCCAAAAGAAGGAGCGCCCATGGTAGCAGCCTCCAAATCATCGATACCTGTCATCAATGCAGGCGATGGTGGGCATCAGCATCCCACGCAGACACTTACAGATTTGCTGACAATTCGTTCTTTAAAGAAAAGCCTGAACGGATTGACGATTGGCCTTTGTGGTGACCTGAAATTCGGACGTACGGTTCATTCCCTGATCAGCGCATTGGTTCGTTATACAGATGTCAGGTTTGTTCTCATTTCTCCCGAAGAGCTTCAGATTCCGGATTATATACGAGAGGATGTATTGAAAGCCAACCATGTGGAATTTAAAGAGGTTATCCGCCTCGAGGATGCGCTTCCGGAACTGGATATTCTCTATATGACCCGTGTTCAGAAAGAACGTTTCTTTAACGAGGAAGACTATGTGCGCATGAAAGACTTCTATGTATTGGATAAAGCCAAGATGGACCTGGCGAAGGAGGATATGTACGTTCTCCATCCCCTGCCTCGAGTCAATGAGATATCGGTAGAGGTAGACAGTGATCCGAGAGCCGCCTATTTCAAGCAGGTGCAGTATGGAGTATATGCCCGTATGGCACTGATTCTCACACTTTTGGAGGTGGAAGTATGTTAAATGTCGGACAGATAGCAGAAGGATTTGTATTAGACCATATCAAAGCCGGAAGGGCGATGACGATTTATCATGATTTGAAACTGGACAAGCTGGACTGTACGGTGGCAATTATTAAAAATGCCCGCAGCAATAAACTTGGAAAGAAAGATATTATTAAGGTAGAGTGCCCGGTGGATATGTTAGATTTAGATATCTTAGGTTTCATTGACCATAATATTACAGTCAATATTATTGAAGACTGTAAGATTATCGGTAAAAAGAAACTGTGTCTGCCCGGACAAATCGTGAATGTAATAAAATGCAAAAATCCGCGCTGTATTACCTCCATTGAGCAGGAACTGGAACAGGTATTTATCCTTGCTGATCCGGAAAAAGAAGTTTACCGATGCAAGTACTGCGAAGAGAAGTATAGAGGGAACAGAAATAAATAGCTTAAACCTGTGAATATAGCCAGCCAGACCCATAAAACCTGGGCTGGCTCTTTTCTTAACAGTTATCCAGAGAATACAAAAGAATATCGAGGACAGAAAAGTGAATTACGAAGAAGCCAGAGCCTTTATTGAAGAAAGTTCCCGTTATGGAGGAAAGTTAGGGTTGGATGCAATCAGGAAGCTGTTAGATGAGGCAGGGCATCCGGAAAAAAGCCTGTTATTTATACATATTGCCGGAACGAACGGCAAGGGATCGGTTCTTGCACATATCTCCACAGTTCTGACCCTGGCCGGATACCGGGTGGGAAGATATATCTCTCCGACTATTTACAGCTACCAGGAGCGGATACAGGTGAATGGAGTGCCAATCAACAGGGAGAATTTTACCAGGCTTGCTGAGGTTTTAAAGGTATGTACAGATCACATGGAGAGCTCCGGATTACAAAAACCATCTCCCTTTGAGCTGGAGACAGCACTGGGTTTCTTGTATTTTAAGGAACAAGGGTGTGATTATGTGGTGCTGGAATGTGGACTTGGCGGTTTGCATGATGCTACGAATGTGATTCCTATGGAGAATAAGAAGCTGGCTGTGCTGACTTCAATCAGTATGGATCATATGGAATATCTGGGGGATACTCTGGAGAAGATAACTTTACAGAAAGCGGGGATCATCGGGCCGGGGGTACCTGCCGTGTCAGCTCCGCAAAAGCCTGAAGCAGGAGCCGCTCTTTACAACTACTGTGCTCGGAATGGATATGAGCTGAAAGAGGCGGATCTTTCTGAAGCAAGTCTGACAAAGCGTACGCTGGAAGGGCAGAGCTTTCGATATGATGGGCAGGAGATCAGGATTTCGCTGGCGGGAGAGCCTCAGATTGAGAATGCAGTTACTGCTTATGAAGCCCTGCAGATGATGATCCGCCATGGACTGAAGCTGACGAATTTACAGATTGTAGAAGGGATGGCTGCAACCAGGTGGGATGGGAGGTTCACCAGGATTTCTGAAAATCCTGATATCTTTGTGGATGGAGCCCATAATCCGGATGCGGCCGAAAAGCTGCGGATGTCTATTGAAGAATATCTGGCCGGCAGAAGACTGGTTTTTATTAATGGAATGTTTTCTGATAAGGATTATGATGCAGTCGCCCGAATCACGGCCCCTCTCGCGGAACAGATATTTACAATTGCAACACCGGGTAATGCAAGGGCACTTTCACCGGAAAAACTGGCCGCAGCCATAAGCAAATATCATACAAGGGTTAAATCCTGTGCCACAATAGGTGAAGCGGTGGATGCAGCAAGGCTTGCAGCAGGAAAGGACGGGGCGATTGTCTGCTTCGGCTCTTTGTCATTTATAGGAGAATTGACAGCCATTGTTCAGGATGAAAGGAATCAGGAGGAGTTTTTATGCCGGACTTAGGAAAAATAAGAAATGAAATAGATATTATCGATAATCAAATTCTGGAATTGTTCGAACGGCGGATGAAGCTGACCGAAGATGTGGCACAGTTTAAAATAGAGACAGGCAAACAAATATTTGACCAGGAAAGAGAAATCTTTAAGCTGCAGAAACTGGAGGATTCCGCCAGTAATCTGTTTAATGCCAGGGGCATACAGGAGATCTTCCGTCAGATGATGTCGATCAGCAGAAAGCGGCAATACCAGCTTCTGACAGAAAATCATGTGGAACAGCCTGTGGATTATGTTCAGGTTGACAAGCTTCCCACCGAAGGAGCCAGAGTAATATTTCAGGGTGTGGAGGGGGCTTACACTTTTGAGGCCGTGAAGGTATTTTTTGGCCAGAATATACAAAGTTCCCATGTGGAAACCTGGAAGGAGGCCATGGAATTGGTTGCGGAGGGGCAGGCGGACTATGCTGTCTTGCCTATAGAAAATTCCACCGCAGGCGTGGTTATTGATATCTATGATCTGATGGCCGAATATTCCAATTATATAGTAGGTGAACAGATTATCAGAATCGAGCATCAGTTGCTGGGAGTACCAGGTGCCGAAATATCGGATATTCATACCGTATACTCCCATCCACAGGGATTAGCTCAGTGTAAGCGGTATCTGGAGCAATATCCGGACTGGGAGCAGAAAAAAGTTTTAAATACCGCAATTGCTGCAAAGAAAGTGGCCGAAGAATCTGACAAAAGCCAGGCCGCCATTGCGAGCCGGACAGCGGCCCAATATTTTGGATTGAAGGTTCTGGACAATCAGGGGTTGTCCACAGACACGAATTCCACTCGCTTTATTGTGATATCCAACCAGAAGAGATTTGTTAAAAAGGCCGGAAAGATCAGCATCTATTTTGAACTGCCACATGAAAGCGGTTCCCTGTATAATATGTTATCACATGTTATCTACAACAATTTGAACATGACCAAGATAGAATCACGTCCCATTGAAGGACGAAACTGGGAATACCGCTTTTTCATCGACTTTGAAGGCAATTTGAGTGATGCTGCGGTTAAAAATGCATTGCGGGGAATTGATGCGGAAGCCAGTTATCTGCGGATTCTGGGAAATTACTGAGATATGCAAAAGAAAGAAGGCTTTATATGACAAGGATTGAGGAATGTATCTTATATCGGGATTTTGAACAACAGCAGCTGTTGCAGGATATCACAGAGCTGATGGACAGCTATAAGTCCGGCAAACTGGATGCGGGGGACAGGAAAAAATTCTACACTTGTCTGAATCAGCTTGTTGAGATGGCGAATGCTTATGGTTTTTCGGGAAATCTCTGGCATGATTATCTGACTTTTTTGCTGGTAAATAAGGAAAATGCCTTCTCCACTTCCTGCGAAATTATTGGAAAAGTTGAAGGAAGTATCAACCAGATGGCAAAGCACGACTTTGTACGTTTTAAGGAATTGTTTGATTTTGATATCAAAGTCTTTGATGAGGCATTTGATTCAGGGG
>CAMKHH010000120.1 GCA_946412445.1 uncultured Eubacterium sp. | reverse complement strand
TTCATATACCAATGAAAAGATTGTCCGGCAGGCTCTGGAGCTGGGGCAGAAGGGAAATGTTCTGCAGCGCTTTGAAACGACCCGTTCCATCCAAAAGAGAGGGCCGTTGGTTCTGGAACTGCATTACGCGGCAGATGAAGAAAAGGTAAGAGCCATCGTGGAAGCTCAGTGTGTTCCGCTTAGCCATCCGGCTGTCAACATGTCCTTAAAGCTGCAAAACGACGGGTCGTTTTCAACAGTGCCAGGTCAGGATGGAGCTACATTAAAGCAAGAAGAGTCTGTGCAGACAATTTTAAACTTTTTTTCCGAAATCTGGCGGGGAGGAGATGCCGAGATTACTTTGGATGCCGAGACGGTACCAGCCCAGGGAGATGCTGAGCAGCTTGCACTTGTGAAGGATGTGCTGGGTGAAAGCAGTACAGATTATTCCTCCAGTTCGGAAAACCGGAGAACCAACATACTTACGGGTACATCCAGGCTCAATGGAAAGGTACTCTATCCTGGTGAAGAGTTTTCTGTACTGGAAGCAGTAAAGCCCTTTGATGCAGAAAGCGGTTATGCCACCGCACCTTCTTATGAGATGGGAAGCGTGGTCGACAGCTACGGAGGCGGAATCTGTCAGGTATCCACGACTCTTTACCTGGCTGTGCTCAGGGCTGAACTGGAGGTGACGGAACGTTCCAATCATTCGATGATTGTCGGTTATGTAAAACCTTCAATGGATGCCGCAATCGCAGATGGAAGCAAGGACTTCCGCTTCAGGAACAATACGGATGCACCTATCTATATCCTGGGCTATGCCTCCGATGGAGAAGTGGGCTTTGTCATCTATGGACATGAAACGAGGGACCGTGAGAATCGTCAGATTTCTTTTGAAAGTGAAACACTGACCACAACAGAACCCGAAAACAAGATTCAGAAGGATTCAGATCTGGATTTTGGAGCTGTGGAATCGACGAACGGGCATACAGGAAAAGAAGCCAGACTCTGGAAAATTGTGACCGTGGATGGACAGGAAACCAGAGAACAGGTGAATGCAAGCACCTATCAGATGACTCCGAATGTAACCAGGATTGGGACAAAGGGCGGAGAGGACGAAGCGGTTGATGCGCTTGCGGCTGCGATAGACACGGGTGATATGGGAAAGGTGAATGAAGTCCTTGCACGATACCCGGGAGGCAAAGCCTCGACATGATGCAAAAGTATAAAACAGAAAGCGGGAAAATGACATGAAGATTGGCAAGCTGCCGGAGCAGGTATTAATCCGTTCCATTTTAAAGCAGATCAGGCACAGGAGGGACGAAGTATTGATAGGACCGGGAGTTGGTCTTGACTGCGCCGCACTCGAATTGAAAGAAGGAGAGGCGCTTGTGATGTCTTCGGATCCGATTACGGGAACCGTAAAAGACCTGGGAAGGCACTGCATCCATATTACGGCCAACGATCTGGCTGCATCAGGTGCAGAACCGCTGGGTGTTATGCTTACCGTACTGCTTACCGAAGATACTGAGGAAGCGGAAATCCGGGAACTGATATCGGGGGCTGAAGCGGTATGTGAGAGTCTGAACATTGAAATCCTGGGTGGTCATACGGAAATTACAGATGTGGTGAAGCAGCCGGTGATTACGGTGACAGGAGTGGGAAAGATAGACAAGAATCGTCTGCTCACCCACACCCATGCGAAACCGCATCAGGATGTTGTCATTACAAAATGGATTGGTCTGGAGGCTACTTCAATTCTGGTCAAAGAAAGAGAAAAGGATCTGCTGGAAATCTTCTCTCCCGCATTCCTGCATACGGCAAAAAACTTTGATCAGTATCTGTCTGTCGTTACGGAAGGAAGAATAGCGTCAGATATGGGAGCCTCAGCGATGCATGATATCACAGAAGGAGGCGTATTCGGGGCGCTTTGGGAGTTGGCCTCTTCCGGGAATGTCGGACTGGACATCGATCTGAAAGCCATCCCCATCAGACAGGAGACAGTGGAAATCTGTGAGCATTTCGATGCAAACCCCTATCAGATTATGTCCAGTGGGTCTATGATGATTGCTATTGATGATGGGACTTCCCTGGTCAGGACGCTGGAGAGGGCAGGTATCCATGCGGCAGTGATCGGGCGTACGACAGAAGGTAAGGATAAGACATTAAGAAATGGACAGGAGATCCGCTATCTGGACAGACCCCAGCCGGATGAGTTGTATAAAGCATTAAAGTATAAAAGATAACATCTGATAAAAGAGTGTTGGAGGAGGATGAGCGTGGCGCATCTGAATATTGTACTACATGAGCCGGAGATACCGGCCAATACCGGAAACATTGGCAGAACCTGCGTGGCTACAGGAACAAGGCTGCATTTGATTGAACCTCTGGGCTTTCATCTGAACGAAAAAGCGATTAAGCGTTCAGGGATGGATTACTGGAAGAATCTGGATGTCACAAGATATCTGAACTACGAAGATTTTCTTGAAAAAAATCCCGGTGCCAGGATATATTACGCTACCACTAAGGGAAGCAAAACTTATACGGAAGTAGAATACCCGGAGGACTGCTTTCTTATGTTTGGTAAGGAAAGTGCAGGAATTCCTGAGGACATTCTATATCAGAATCAGGAAACGGCAGTGAGGATTCCCATGATTGGGGACATCCGTTCCCTGAATCTTTCCAATTCTGTGGCCATTGTGCTTTATGAAGCACTTCGCCAGCATAATTTTGACCATATGCAGCTGGAGGGCCACTTAAGAACGCATGATTGGAAATAAATAGAGAGTCTTTTGTAAATCAGGTTTAAGGGGCGGACGAGGGAGCTTTGCCCTTGTCCAGCGTAAAGACAAACTCTGTTCCGACACCCTGCGTGCTGATTACATTGATATTCTGATTGTGAGCATTGATAATTTCCTTTACGATTGAAAGACCCAGACCGGTTCCTTTCCGGTCTTTTCCCCGGGACGCATCGATTTTATAAAAACGTTCCCAGATTTTCTGGATACTGTCTCTGGGAATTCCGATTCCTGTATCCTTCACGGACACGAAGACTTTTCCGTGTTTTTCTGTAGTTTCCACAAAAATTGTAGAATCCTTATCACTGAATTTGATGGCATTATCGATCAGGTTATACAGGACCTGCTGAATTTTGCCGATATCTGCAGATACATACAGGGTTTGGGCAGCCATCAGAAGCTGAATTGTTATATGTTTATTACGGCAGATTCCTTCAAAGGAAGCGGCCGTATTTTTGATTACGGCATTGAGGTCAAAGGATGAGATGTCCAGAAAACTCCCTCTGTTGTCCAGTGCATTGAGTGTCAGCATCTCTTTTGTAAGCTTGTTCAGGCGCTCTGTTTCCAGCAGCACGATGTTCAGGTACTTTTCCTGCATTTCCGGTGGGATTGTGCCATCTTGTATGGCCTCCACGTAACCTTTGATAGAAGTCAGGGGAGAGCGAAAATCGTGGGAAACATTGGCTACAAATTTCCGCTGGTATTCATTCATCTTATTCAGCTCTCCTGACATATAGTTCAGTGTAGTGGCCAGATAGCCCATCTCATCATGGGATCTGACTAAAATGTTATAGGTCAGGTTTCCATCTGCATATTCCTTCGCACCATGTATGATTTTCTTAAGCGGACGATAGACAGTAAAGGAAAATAAAAGCAGGATAAGAAAAAACATGGCATATATAACGACAAACAGGATATATACAACTGCCAGGATGGATTCCCGCTGCTGATAGATGTCCTGCATACTTGTATGTATTGCAATATAGCCGCGCAGGGACAGATTACCTGTGACGGGTTTCATCACACTCAGCATATCCTGATCAAAGTATTGAAAAAAACGGCCCACTGAATAATAATCAAAGCCCAGAGCCACAGGATCAAAGCCGGGGAGGTGTTCTGTATGTTCTTCATCCAGCGGCATGGACGAATTCAAAAGAATATCTCCATCACGGCTGAGTAGCCAGATTTCGGAGTTTTGATAGATACCGAGAAGCTTTATGGTCTCGTAGGTATCCTCCAGGCTTGTTTTATCCGTGTAATATTTTGTGCCCTGATTGCTGGCAATCGAAGCAGCCTCCTTATAAAGCGTGCTGCTGACCGACTCTACTACTTTTTGTTGAATCAGCCTTGAACCCAGCGTGGAAATCAAAAGAAATGAGGATACTCCCACTAACGCATAGGCCAGAAGGAACTTTCCGTAGAGCTTTTTGTTCATGACTTAACCTCAAATTTGTATCCGATTCCCCATACGGTACTGATAGACCAAGTGCGGTGATCCTTAATCTTTTCCCGCAGACGTTTGATATGGACGTCTACCGTCCGGGTATCCCCGATATATTCATATCCCCAGATATGGTCCAGAAGCTGCTCTCTTGTAAATACCTGGTTGGGGGAAGAGGCCAGAAAATAAAGAAGCTCCAGTTCCTTAGGGGGCATGTCAACAGACGCTCCCCGGTAAATGACAGAGTAATTCGTCAGATTGATAATCAAATCAGGATACTCTACGCATTTTCCACTGGTCTTTGATACGTCTGTGGATGTGGAAGCTGCCGGCTGGAAGCGGCGAAGAACTGCTTTTACCCTTGCCACCAGCTCCTTGGCGTCGAAAGGCTTGATGATATAATCGTCGGCACCCAGCTCTAACCCTAAAACCTTATCAAAGATTTCCCCCTTTGCGGAGAGCATGATGATTGGAACATTGGATTTCTGCCGGATTTCCCTGCATACCTGGTAGCCGTCCATTCCCGGAAGCATAAGATCCAGCAGAATCAGATTCGGGTGAAACACATCACTTTCCTTTATGGCCTCTTCGCCGTCATTTACAATCTTGCAATCATAGCACTCTTTTGTCAAATACAGAGAAATAAGCTCTGCGATATTATTATCATCATCGACAATCAGTATTTTCTGCTTCGCCACCATGAGTAATCCTCCTTATCTCTTCTATACTAGGTTATTTCTTGAACTCAACAATTGTAACACCTGCATCGCCTTCACCAAATTCGGCCAGATGGAAATTTTCAACGTACTTTTGACGGCGCAGGTAGTTATGAACGCCCTTACGTAAGGCACCCGTTCCTTTGCCATGAACAACTCTTACGCTCGGAAGGTGCGACAGATAGGCGTCATCCAGGTACTTGTCCAATTCTGCAAGGGCTTCGTCAACTGTTTTACCCAAAAGCTTAATTTCTGTGGATATAGAAGCCGATTTTGACATCTT
>CAMKHH010000119.1 GCA_946412445.1 uncultured Eubacterium sp. | reverse complement strand
ATTTTCTTGTATCCGGTGAACTGGAACGTTCCGGTGTTCCGGTGAATTTGGTAATTTCAGATGCAGGCGGACTTTCCGTATTGACAGCATGGGCTGCCGGAAAGCTTTCTTCAACTTCTGTGTCTAAATTCTTCCTTGAGAATGTAGAAGACAAAGTGAAATCCAGAAAACTTATCATTCCCGGTAAGGTTGCCGTATTAAAGGGTGATATTGAGTCAAAGCTGCCGGACTGGGAGGTTATCGTAGCTCCTCTTGAGGCTGTACAGTTAGTGAAATTCCTGAAAGATATGCAGGCGAACGGCCAAATGTAAATACGAAAACATAGAATGGACAGTCATGATCTTGGAGATGTTTTGACTGTCCGAAAAAAAGGAGAGAAACCATGGCTAAATTTGTTACAATCGGTGAAAGAATACACTGTATTTCCCCGGCAATCAGAGAAGCTTTTGCAACACGTAATCCAGAAGCAATTTTAAAAAGAGGAAAAGAGCAGCTGGAGGCTGGCGCAACCTATCTGGATGTCAACATAGGGCCTGCTGAGAATGATGGACCTGATTTGATGAAATGGGCTGTTCAGCTTTTACAGGAGAATTTTGATAATGTACCACTGGCACTTGATACAGCAAATAAAGCAGCCATTGAAGCAGGTATTTCTGTATATAACCGCTCAAAGGGAAAACCAATCGTTAACTCGGCCGATGCAGGGGATCGTATCAGCTACATCGACCTGGCGGCTGCAAATGATGCCATCGTAATTGCTCTTTGTTCCAACGGACCGATAGCATCGGACAATGATGAGCGTATGGTTCATTGCCAGACGATGCTGGAGCATGGCATGGAGCTTGGTATGGAGCCTACGGATCTCTGGTTTGACCCTCTTTTTGTAGTTGTAAAAGGGATGCAGGATAAGCAGATGGAAGTACTGGAAGCAATTAAGATGTTCAGTGATATGGGACTGAATTCCACCGGCGGACTTTCCAACAATTCCAACAGTATGCCAAAGGCTATTCGTCCGATTATGGATTCTGCTTTGGTTGCTATGTGCATGATGCAGGGACTGACCTCTGCGATTGTAAACCCGTGTGATCAGAGATTAATGGAAACCATTAAATCCTGTGATGTATTCAAGGGAAATACATTATATGCAGACTCTTATCTGGAACTGTAAAAGTCTGTAGTCGATTGAAGACAAGGGAACAGGAGATACATCAACACACTCGTTATGGTGTATCTCCCCTTTTATAGCTGACATCGTGAAATAATAGACAATCTCTAAATCATTGCTGAACATTGAAAAAAGCCAATAGATATGGTAGAATTAGGCTGAGAATTAGTAGTAAGTCATAAAAATATTTGAGAATTCATAAATTATTCATAAGCTAATACATGTATTTATAGAACGTTGTATTTGTTGAGGTAAATTATGAATTATGAATAGGGGTATGAAGCATATGAGTATGTACAAAGTGACGTTTCGGTTTGAAAGTGGTGAAAGTGTGGAAACTTTTGCTACCTTCGGTGAGAATCTTCTGGAGGTGGCACGAAAGTCAAATGTGGCCATAGATGCGCCATGTTCTGGTAACGGTTCCTGTGGGAAGTGCCGGATTCACCTTCGGAAGGGAAACCTAAGTTCCAAAAAAACCAGACACATTTCCGAGGTCGAATTTGAAGAAGGCTGGAGACTGGCTTGCTGTAGTACAATTGTTGAAGATGTGGAGATTGGGGTTCCTGATATTGCGTCTGCATACAGGAGCAGAATGAAAGTTGCAGACCTGAGCTCAACAGATGAAGTGAAAATCTTTGAACATGCAAAGCATCAGGTAGAAGAAGCAGGTATTCCATTAAAAAATACGATGTGTGTAGTGGAGATTTCCATGAAAACACCTGATTTGGATGATACAATGCCTGACAATGAAAGATTTGAGCGCGCTTTAAAGCAGAAGGTACATTCAGATATAGTCCGGATTCCATATTCTGTCCTAAAGAAAATGCCGGATGTTTTCAGAGACAGCGGCTTTCAGGTGAAGGCGGTAATACGGCAGACAGAAAGAGACGTATTTGTATACGATATTTCAGGTGCAGATGAAGAAGCGGTAATTGGCGGCCTGGTGGTAGACATCGGTACAACTACAGTATCGGCATTAATCATCAATATGGAGAGTGGTGCGATACTTGCAAAGGCATCGGCAGGAAATGGACAAATCCGCTATGGTGCAGATGTGATTAACCGTATTATTGAATCTCAGAAACCGGGTGGTAAAGAAAAATTACAGAAGGCTATTATAGAAGAAACCATAAATCCTATGATTTTGCAGATGTGCAGAAGTATCGGATTTAATCCCGGACATATTTATCGTATGTCAGTGGCATCCAATACAACCATGAATCATCTTCTGATGGGAATTGATGCAAATCCTCTGCGGATGGAGCCATATATTCCTACATTCTTCAAAACGAATGCACTGTTTGCATCGGATATCAATCTGGCCATTCATCCGGATGCCCATATCATACTGGCTCCTAATATTGGCAGCTATGTGGGTGGTGATATCACGGCCGGTACCTTTGTGAGTATGATTTGGAACCGCCCTTCCTTCTCTTTGTTTATCGACTTGGGAACGAACGGAGAATTGGTGTTTGGAAATTCGGATTTTCTTATGAGCTGCGCCTGTTCGGCTGGACCTGCTTTCGAAGGAGGAGATATCAGCTGCGGGATGAGGGCAACAGATGGTGCGGTTGAAGCCTGCAGGATTGATCCGGTCAGCATGGATCCAGAATACCAGGTGATTGGAGAGGCAGGAACAAAGCCTGTTGGTGTCTGTGGATCCGGAATTATTGACTTGATTAACGAGCTGTTTCAATGTGATATGATTTCTCCAAAGGGTAAGTTTATTCGCGAGGGAAGACGCATTCGACACGATAAATATGGCATGGGAAGTTATGTGCTTGCTTTTGAAGAAGAAGCAGGATCTGAAAAAGACGTGGAGATTACAGAAGTTGATATCGATAATTTTATTCGTGCCAAAGGAGCTATCTTTTCTGCAATCCGAACGATGCTGGATTCCCTTGGATTTGATGTATCCATGATAGAAGATGTGTATGTTGCCGGAGGAATCGGCAGCGGAATCAATATGAGGAATGCAGTGAATATAGGTATGCTGCCTGACATACCGATGGAGCGTTTCCACTATATAGGAAATTCTTCTTTGACAGGTGCCTATACGATGCTTTTGTCCACACAGGCAGAGAGAAAAACCTATGAGGTGGCACGAAATATGACTTATATGGAATTATCTACGGTACCGTCCTATATGGATGAATTTGTAGCCTCCTGTTTCCTTCCACATACGGATTCCACCCTTTTTCCATCGGTGGAGCATCATAAGATAAAGCAGGAGAACTGATATGGATCTTGGATACGAAAAAGACAGTAAAGAACGTCTGCCCTTTGAACATTATTTGAAGGTTTATCAGGATTTAAAGCCGGAAGAGATCAGTCAGCGGACAGGTATACCATATGACAGTGAAACCTCCACATTCAGACTTCGTCTGATGGGAGTTACCTATAAGATCACCCATCCGGGTTATGCAGTTACCCATTCGGATGGGGAGAAAATCGGCTGGTTCCCTCTGGAGCAGAAGGCGAATGCACGGATACTTGTGCTTAGGTTTCTGACTTCGGGAACGGCGGCACCCTCCTTTGGAAAATTTCTTACATATAGGGAAATTCCGTGGGGTGAGGTGTATTTTAAACAGTTTCACGGCCGCTGCATCCTTCGATTAGCATACGGCTTTGGAAATAGAACGGAGCAGTTTGAGGCAATTATGGACAAAATCGGTGGAGAGAAGCTTGCTATCGGTGATGCCTCCTATGAGTTTGAATTTTTAAATGAATTGCGGCTCCGTATGATTTTATGGGCAGGAGATGATGAATTTCCCCCCTCTGCCCAAATTCTTTTCTCTGATAATTTTCCTGTGGCTTTTAATCAGGGAGAGGATATGGCAGTTGTTGGAGATGTATCCATCGATATGCTGAAGGAACTGCAAAAAGCACTGTGAGAGTTATTGCAAATAGTAGAGTAAGTATTGCGCGTAAAGTGTCTTGAGGATGGGAAGTTGCCTGAGAACGAAGGAGATTCATTCCACGATGTAATGCTGCGTCCGCTACTGCATTAAAGAGATGTCACTCCCTTTGGTGTAGTAAACTACTATTACCAAAAAAGGGAGGTTAAATTAATGAAAGATCATCAAAAGACAAGTTGGGATGTAAGGACGTTAGTTTTTCTGGGAGCACTGGTTGCGATGCACCTGGTGTTGACCCGTGTATTTGTACTGGAGCTGGGATTCGCAAGAATTTCACTTGGAAGTGTATGTACGATTCTGGCAGGACTTTGGTTCGGGCCGGCCGGCGGAGCCGTAGTGGGATTTACTGCTGATGTTATTGGCTGCTTCATGAAAGGTTATGCTGTTAATCCGTTTATCACGCTCGCCGCCATACTATGGGGTGTAATACCGGTATTATTCAGACCTTTATTTTTGAAAGGGAGCAGGATAAAAAAGGGCATGTGGCTATGCGCCGGGGTGACACTTGCCTCTGTAATAAGTTCATTGGGACTTACCACTGTAGGTCTGGTGTTATTTAATGGGTTCAATTTTTTCGCGATTATGCCTGCGCGTATCATTCAATTTTGTGTTATGACGGTAGTATACTGCGTAATTACGAACCTTCTTTTTTTCAGTCCGGCTACAAATGTGATACAGGGCTTGCAGGGACACAAAATGCACAGCAATCCGTAAGCAGGCTGCATCATGTCCCGGCAGACTAAAAAAAGTAAATGTAGTATTGTAGTATAAGGGTCGGGAAGGGAAACCCCCGGTTTTTATAGAAAAAATGGCATTTTGCCAAAAAAGATTCTATATAAGGAGGAGTTGTTATGGGATTCAAAACAGACATCGAAATTGCTCAGGAGTGTGAGATGCAGCCGATTAAAGACATCGCTGCAAAGGCAGGTATTGATGATGAATATCTGGAACAGTACGGAAAGTACAAAGCTAAAATCGATTATAACTTATTAAAGAAATCCGATGCTTCTGACGGTAAACTTATTTTAGTTACGGCAATCAATCCCACACCTGCCGGTGAGGGAAAAACCACAACTACCGTTGGACTGGCTGATGCCATGCAGAAACTTGGCAAGAATGTGATGGTTGCTTTAAGAGAACCTTCACTGGGACCTGTTTTTGGGGTCAAGGGAGG
>CAMKHH010000118.1 GCA_946412445.1 uncultured Eubacterium sp. | reverse complement strand
ACCGTGTGATAGGATTTCGCTGCATCGGACAGTTGTGCCGCCGTCGCATCGCCTGCAACCGGCATCATCGTGAATTCCCACTCATAGATCTTGCTGGAAGGAAGCTGATACTGGCTCAGAGGTCCGGGTCCACAGGTCGCTCCGCCGGTTCCGAGAGAACCATAGTTGACGCTTAATATTGTTTCATCTCTCGGAGTTATTCCATACACATGACCTGATGAATTCAAATCATCAGGCGTAAAGTGCAGGGCACTTGCCTCAACGGTATTGGCTGCCGCTACTAAAAGTGCATGATTGCCTGAAGGATTCTGTACAGAAATCCAGTTTACATCGGTCAGGTTACCTGAATCATCTACCTTCAGATAAGGATAGAAGAAGCTGCTTACTGTATTATTCCAGATTCCCTGTCTTCCGTTTGTCTTTCTGTCATTGAAGGTTTCCACCGGCCCATTTCCGTACCATGCCACGTTCTCAAAGCCTGCCGGAAGTGTCATCATGGATCCTACTCTGATAAAACTGCCCATACCACTTGCAGTGGCATCCACCTTCATTCCGACCGTAATCTGCCCTTCACCATTGATTGTATATACCATGGTCTCTTTTGTATTTCCGGCATTTGGAAATACAATGTCGGACGTAATTACTGTCTGTCCTGCCTCGTTTTCTGCTACTTCAATTTTTTCTACATTAATTGTTTCTGCCGCACTTGCCCACTTAGCATCAAACGACGTCTTGTCGTTCTCCACAAGACCTCTCCAAAAGTTTGGTGTTGGTCCCTGCTGAACCAGTACTTCACCTTCATAGGTATAGTTCTGCATGATTCCTGTGGCCTTATCAACTGAGAAGCTGAAGTTTTCACCGGTTACATTCCATGCAGTATCCGTTTCCGTTGTCTGCACCTCTTTTTCACTGATAACCGGAGCTGCCTGTTTTACTTCAACCGGAACTTTGATCTGTCCCCAGGACATCTCTGCACCGGCATCTGCCCATGTTTCAGTCTGTTTCAGACCTACAGAAATATTCAGATAATATTCGCTGCCGTCCTTGATTTCTTCCGGCATTGTAAATGGTACATCAATCGTTCCTTTTTTCTGCGGAGCAACATCCGGATTTTCTACAGTACCCTCCTGGATGACCTGCCCGTTTTCAAGAAGCTGCCATGTTACATCATACCTGTTCAGATTGGTAAAGTTGCTCTCATTGTAAACGTTCACTTTTCTGGCATCCAGATCAGCAACATCTGCACTGAACCAATAGTTCTGATACTGATATTTCACCTCTGCCAGCTCCGGCTGCGGTGTTCTGTCTGCACTGATCAGTCCATTCTCGCAGAAGCTGTTATCATTGGGAACATCTCCCCAATCACCGCCATACCCATAGAATTTGCCTTTAATTTCTTCCTTGTATAAATTCGTATGTGCATAGTCCTCGGCATAGTAGTCCCATCCACGCACCTCTGCTGTATTGTGTCCATCCGCATAATCCAACCACAGAAGCACACTGGCATCGTCTGCACCAATTGTCGGTACCGCCGATCTTTGTCCGTTGATTTCCGCCTCGGTAAGTGCCTTCGCATAAATACGTGCAACAGAGATTTCTCCGTCCACTTTTCTTCCGTTTATAACATCATATCCGACACCTACGGAACTGCCGCTCGCTGCGATGCTGTCACTCACAGTATTTGTTTTCATCAGTGTTCCGTCAACATAGATGGATATCTTTCCACTGTCATAAACGCCAACGACCTGATGCCACTGACCAGCCCAATTTTTCGGATAAGCACAGGAAACACTTTTCCAGCTTCCGCTGTTATAGACAAAGAATTCAAGACCCGTTCCCTGGCTTTGCGTTTTTAATGCAACCTGTGTATCTCCTTTTGCAAGGAGCACACTGTTTTTCGATTCAGAATACGGTTTTACAATTGTCTCGAAGGTAAATGCTTTTCCTGTTCCTGATAACGCATTGTTATACTTGGAATCCTGATTCATAAGCGTGTATCCGCTGAATGCCTGTCCTCCGTTTAAACTTCCCTCTGCCGCATCTGTAATCCAGTTATCTTCGCTTCCAATTGCCTCGCCGGACACTCCTGTTTTATCAGTCACGGTATAAGATGAACCAAGATCCTTCAGATCAATTTCTCTCGCCTGATCCACCCAGTCCCAGATAAAAGCTCCCAGCATATTATCAGCACTTCTTATTCCATCCCAGTACTCTTTCAGGTTCCCTACGGAGTTTCCCATGGCATGTGCATACTCGCATAGAACATAAGGGATTTTTCCTTCTCCTGCTCTGCCTGCAACTGTGCTGACGCTTGGATACATATTACTGCCCATATCCGTTCCCATGCCGTCATTCTGTCCTTCACTATGTACAGGTCTTGTGGGGTCATTATTCTTGAAATACCAAATCATGTCTTTATACAGACCCTTCGAATGATTGGGATCCGTCGTATAGGCCATCTCGTTTCCGATAGACCAGATTACAATAGCCGGATTATTTCTCAGACGTTTGAAGGCTGTTTCAGTTCGATCCAAGCCCAACTCATAGAAAAGTCCTCCTAAACTGCTGTTGCCCATGATTGCATGGCATTCCATATTAGTTTCACCCATCATATATAATCCATAGGAATTACACAGCCAGTAGAAGTAATCATCGTTACTGTAATGGGAAGTCCTGACTGCATTCAGATTATTCTGCTTCATCAGACTTACATCCTCTTCCATGGTAGCCTGAGGAACTGCTTTTCCATAGAACGGATCTGTATCATGGCGGTTTGCTCCTTTCAGGAGGAGTCTTTCACCATTGATTGTAATCGGTTCCCATTTCTTTGTGGTAACCTTGTAATTGGAATCCACTTCTGTGGAGGTAAATTCAATCTCCCGGAATCCCAGCTGAGCAGAAAGCGTCTCTACTTCCTTTCCGTTTGCATCACGCAGCGTCAATACTAAAGCGTACAGATTCGGGTTCTCGGCTGACCAGAGCTTTGGATTTTCAACTTTCTGCTTTAACGTAAAGGTCTGTGTCTTCTCAGATGCCACTTCCGATACAGGAATGCTTGCATTTCCCAGAATATTGTTTCCGGCCTGATCCAGTGCCTGAACGTCAATACTCCACCCACTCTGAGCTTTTGATGCCAGATTTCGTACGTCCACAGACAGATTTAATGTGGCATTCTTATATTTGGAATCCAAATCCGTCTGTACCACATAATCACTCATCTGTACCAACGGTGCACTGGTCAGATAGACATCACGGAAAATTCCTCCGTCATAAATCATGTCCTGATCTTCATACCATGTACCATCACAGAATTTGTGTACCTCTACCGCCAGCAGATTTTCTCCTGGCTGAAGATAATCCGTAATGTCGAATCGGTGGGGGCTGTAGCTGTCTTCACTGTACCCTACTTCTTTGCCATTCACATACACATAATAAGCAGATTCAACTCCCTGAAAATGTGCATAAACACGTCTTCCGGAATTTAGCATGGAATCATTCACAGTAAATGCTTTTCTGTAGAGTCCAACCGGATTGTAGTTGGTCGGAGCCTCCGGGCAGCTTACATTACTGTCGTACTTGGACTGCCATGGCATCTGCACATTCGTGTAGATTGAAAAATCAAAATCCTGTCCCTGTCTTGTCCAGCTCTTTGGAAGTTGTACCGTCTTCCATCCATCCGCTTCGTCTTTCTGGTACCCGGCTGTCATAAAGCCGTCATCACCCATAAATTTCTCTGCCTGCTGCTGGTTCTGGACTACGGTCAGATCCCAGTTTTCATCTTCCCCGGTGAGAAGCTGGAAATACTCGGAATTTGTCCGGGCATTGTAATCCCACACGGCTCCTGCCGCAGTACCGGCATCCTGATAGGGAATCAGCGTTGTTGATGCATCTTCCCGGTTAATGCCAAATACATCTTCTCCGGTCACCGCATTCCCATCCACATCCGTGTAGTCGGTGCCTGTCCACTCTTTGTGCGTGAACTTGATCTTATCAACATCGGCTTTTACGGAATCGCTGACCGTCAGGTTGTCCGAGGACGTTCCTGCTGCAAGCACCGTCAGACCTGTGGACGGAACCATCGTACCGATCATCGATGCTGATAAGATGAGTGAAACCAGTTTTCTTGATTTCATACTTCTTTCTCCTTTAACTATATTTCACAGCAAAAACACTATGATACTCTAATTCTATAATTAATATGTACACTAATCCATGTGCTTTTCTACACTAAATTTGTAATATCTTACATTTTCTTCCAGAAATACCAAATTAAGAAAGAGGCATATGATCAGTTTCCCAATCATATGCCTCTTTCTTAATTTGATTTCTTATTTAATACCTACAACTGCCACATCCGATATAGCGATTCTTCCATCCGCACTTGTAACAACACAGCGGTATTTCTGTCCGTCTCTGTAAGTTGCCACAGGCACTTTCAGCATATCACTCATGTTTCCTGCCATAGAGGATATTCTCCAGATGTTGGAGCCTTCGTTGCAGTACTGCCACTGATAGGTCAGTCCGTTCCCTTCTGCTTTCACAATAAAGGTTGCCATATCACCGACTGCACCGCTGTAGCTTACCGGCTGCTGCGTAATCACGGGTGCGCTGTCTGCGACGCCAACGTTTATCACCGCCATATCCGATGTTGCTGTATTTCCATATGCATCCGTTACAACACAACGGTATTTCTGTCCGTCCCTTAGTCTTGTAATCGGAATGCTGATTGCTGCAGTACCATTTCCTTCCAGAGAAGATGTTCTCCAGATATTGGAGTTTGCATTACAGTACTGCCACTGATACGTCAGGCCGTCACCTTCTGCCTCTACCGTAAATACAGCCGTTTCTTCTACGCTGCCTGTAAAGTCTTCCGGATTCGTGATAATACGAAGCTCCTTCTCAGGCTCTGCCAAAACCAGAGCGTCCAGTGCCTGCTGTAACGCTTCTACAGCAGCATCTGTTATCTCCTGGGTTGCTTCGGCATTTTCGTATACTGCTTCTGCTGCTTCCAGCGCCTCTGCAAATGTATTCCAGCTTTCTTCGGTGTAGTCGCTCTGTTCTTTTGCTTTCGCATCCTGAATCAGCGCTCCCAAAGCGGTCTTATCAACCTCCGGTTTTTCCACAAGACTTTCCAGTGCAGTCTGCAGATTTTCAAGAACTTCATCTACTGCTGCCTGATCTGCATCTACAGCATCCGATACTGCCTTTGCCTGTGTCAGCGCCTGTGCAAATACTGCCCAGCTCTCTTCTGTGTACATACTCTG
>CAMKHH010000117.1 GCA_946412445.1 uncultured Eubacterium sp. | reverse complement strand
TATCAAAAATAAAATAACCTCCGGGGTCGAGATAGTTATTTACCAGACGAAAGACCTGCAAAAGCTCTTCCTCTTCCAGGATATAGTTCATGGAATCACAGACACTGATAATCGCCTTGACTGTTCCATAAAGTTCAAACGCACGCATATCCTGCATCAGATATAAAATATCATATCCAGATGACACACGTTTATCCATAGCTATTTCAAGCATATCCCCGGAATTGTCAATGCCAATCATGTCGTAGCCCTTACTCGCCAGAAGTTCCGTCATACTTCCGGTTCCGCAGCCCAGCTCCAGAACCAGACCATCCCGGACTCCATGTTCCCTTAAAAG
This sequence comes from uncultured Eubacterium sp., assembly GCA_946412445.1. Taxonomy (GTDB): domain Bacteria; phylum Bacillota; class Clostridia; order Lachnospirales; family Lachnospiraceae; genus Novisyntrophococcus. Next base: position 4,942 of record CAMKHH010000117.1, on the reverse strand, counting down.
TTCCGTCAGATATTCACACCACTCCTCATAAGGCACATGATCCATAAATAAATCGTAAACATAAGCGAAGCTTTTGTACACTTCTGCTTCCTCGCTCTCAAACATAAGCACCTCCAGATTCTTTTCATTATAACTCATACCGTATACAGTGTAAATAAACAAAAAAGACGGGACGGCCAAAAATGACCGCCCCAAAGTTACTTCCACATATTCGCCAGTGACCGCAGAATACTCTCAGCACTAATCCTTTTGGCTCTGGTATATCATATGAATTGATTCAATTCTTTGTCATAGTCATAGTCAACAGTATGCAGACGCTTCTTTATATCTTCTTCGGATATCTGCATACTGTTGCACAGTTCTTCCAGTGAGGGATAGAAATCCCTCAGCTGGGTGTTGATATAGCTTAATAAAATCATCGGGTCTTCAGGAATCATGATATTACCTCAACCTCCGGCTTGATAATCGCTTCCAGTCTGCCTGAGGTAAGATCGATTAAAATCGTATCTCCCGTACTTACGGATCCTCCCAGAATCAGCCTGGCTGTCAGCGTTTCCACGTTCTTTTGTATAAATCGCTTCAATGGCCGTGCACCGTACACCGGGTCATAACCGCCTTCTATTATAAACTCCTTGGCTTTAGAAGTGAGTTCGATCGATAGCTCCTGGTTGTTCATACGTGCATTTAGTTCCTTCATAAGCAAATCTACGATACCACCTATGTTATCCTTTGTCAAAGGTTTAAACAGAATGATTTCATCCAGCCGGTTCAAAAATTCCGGACGGAAATGTGCTTTCAGCTCATTGCTGACCATCGTCTGCGCTTCCTCGCTGATAGATCCATTTTGCTTGATCCCTTCCAAAAGATAGGAGGATCCTATATTGGAAGTCATAATTAATATGGTGTTTTTGAAATCTACCGTTCTTCCCTGAGAGTCTGTGATACGTCCGTCATCCAACACTTGCAGCAGTACATTGAATACATCCGGGTGTGCCTTTTCTATTTCATCAAAAAGCACCACGGAATACGGTTTTCTTCTAACTGCTTCCGTAAGCTGTCCGCCTTCTTCATAACCTACATATCCCGGAGGTGCTCCGATCAGACGGGATACAGAATACTTTTCCATATACTCGCTCATATCGATACGCACCATATTGTTTTCATCGTCAAAGAGCTGTCTGGCAAGGGTTTTTGCCAATTCGGTCTTACCTACCCCGGTAGGACCCAGGAACAGAAAGGAGCCAATCGGTTTGGAGGGATCCTTAATTCCGGCCTTGGAGCGAATAATCGCATCAGAAACCAGAGCAACGGCCTCTTCCTGACCGATAACCCGCTCATGCAGCTGGCTTTCCAGACCCAATATCTTCATTCGCTCACCTTCTGTCAGCCTGGCAACCGGAATTCCTGTCCAGTTTGACACAATCCGTGCAATCTCTTCATCCGTAACATTCTCATGTACCAGCGACAAATCAGAACTCTTTACTCTCTCTTCTTCCACTTCCAGCTGCTGCTGTAGTCTGGGCAATTCCCCGTACTGAAGCTCTGCAGCTTTGTTCAGATCATACGTTTGCTGTGCATTCTGAATCTGACGATTCAAATCTTCTATTTGTTCCCGCAAAGAAGAAAGCTTCTCGACGGACTTCTTTTCATTTTCCCACTGTGCCTTTTGCACGTTGAATCCATCTCGCAATTCAGCCAGCTCTTTCTGTAGGTTTTCCAGCCGTTCTTTGCTTAATTTATCCGTCTCCTTCTTTAAGGCTGCTTCTTCAATCTCCATCTGCATGATTTTGCGCTGCTGCTCATCCAATTCTGTAGGCATGGAATCCAGTTCAGTTTTAATCAGTGCACAGGCTTCATCTACAAGGTCAATCGCCTTATCCGGAAGAAAACGGTCACTGATATAACGATCGGATAATGTTGCTGCTGCTACCAGGGCTCCATCGGTAATCTTAACTCCATGATAAACCTCATAGCGTTCCTTCAATCCTCTTAAAATAGAGATTGTATCCTCTACCGTCGGTTCATTCACCAAGACCGGCTGAAAACGCCGTTCCAAAGCAGCATCCTTTTCAATATACTGACGGTATTCATCCAGAGTAGTCGCACCGATGCAATGCAGTTCGCCCCGTGCCAGCATAGGTTTCAGCATATTACCGGCATCCATGGCTCCTTCCGTTTTTCCCGCTCCGACAATCAGATGAAGTTCATCAATAAAGAGGATAATTCTCCCCTCGCTTTTTCTCACCTCTTCCAGAACCGCTTTCAGACGCTCCTCAAATTCGCCCCTGTACTTAGCACCTGCTACCAGGGCTCCCATATCCAGTGAAAAGATCGTCTTATCCTTAAGACCTTCCGGAACATCTCCTTTGACGATACGTTGAGCCAGCCCTTCTACAACTGCTGTCTTTCCAACTCCCGGCTCTCCAATCAGAACCGGATTATTCTTCGTTTTTCTGGAAAGAATCCGAACGACATTACGAATCTCCTCATCTCTTCCGATAACCGGATCCAGCTTCTGGTTTCTTGCTCTGTCCACCAGATCCACCCCATACTTTTCCAGGGTGTCATAGGTCTCCTCAGGATTGTCACTGGTAACCCGCTGATTACCACGGACTGTACTAAGCGCCTGTAAAAACCTCTCTTTGTTAATTCCATATTCCTGGAACAGCTTCTTCGTGCTTGGGCTCGGATGTTTCAGCATAGCCAGAAACAGATGTTCCACAGAAACATACTCATCTCCCATGGCCTTTGCCTCGTCTTCCGCACTCACTAATGCCTTATTCAAATGCTGACCAATATAAGGCTGGCCGCCCTGTACCTTTACTCTATTATTTAATATCGTCTCCAGATTATTTAGAAAATGCTGCTTATCAATCTCCATCTTTTCAATCATCTTAAGGATTAAACCATCCTCCTGATGCAGAAGATTGTACAGCAGATGCTCTTGTTCTATTTCCTGATTTCCAAAATCGTAAGCAGTCTTTTCCAGACCCTGTACCGCTTCCAGAGACTTTTGCGTGAATTTACTTATATTCATCACTCTACCTCCAATCTAAATCTATACGTATGAATCATGTAACTTTCATGTTCTATTCAGAATATAACACCTATTATTAGCACTGTCAAGAGGTGAGTGCTAATTCATCAGATAATTTTTGCAAAACTTTGATTTTACTGGCTTTACAGGTTTCTAAAAACTTTATAAAATGTTTTTTGTGGTTACTACACCATTACTACACCAAACCATTTTAATTTTTAGGTGTTACACCACTACCGAATTAAGCTTGGCCAATTCGGTTTCGATACGGCTCTGTTCTGTAATATGATTGTACACATCCATCGTAACGTCCATATGCGCATGTCCCATCAAATACTGTACCGCTTTCATTCCATCCTTGTAATCTTTATACACAAGCTGATGATTGATGGATATCTCTTTTTTTCTACATAAGGAATTTTATATCATACTCAAGTATTTCCATAATCTGCATCACTGTATCACATGCATCTTCAAAATCCACATCTGCCGCATATTCAAAATTCTGTTGGTATGCTTTCCATTGTTCCTGCATTGCAGCGCTATTTTTAACTGCTGTCATTATATCATTATAATTTGCAAGCACATCATATGAACCCCTCTTCTGCGAAGTTACTGTGATTGCCTGCCTTAATGCTTCAAAATTAATATTTTCAAACTGCAGTTTTTTCAATATGTACACATCATAATAATCTCTCGGTCTGGTATTCTGATCACCTCTTGATATAACTGTCTCCAGTTTTTCTGCAAGAACCGTTTCCAAATTATAAGCAAGCACGGAAATACTTCTATCCTCAAGAAGTAATTTAAAACTGTATTTCACTTCTCTTGGAGTGATTTTATCCCCTGTAGTAATATCCAGTTTAAGTGGTACAGCCATTGGTGAATAATTTGCTGTTAGATGAACCCGATATCCCGTGTATTCATCACCCTCACGAATTTCACCAATGCTTCGGAAAATAAAAGCCACATCATCATTCAGCTGTATCTGGCATATTTCTTCAAACATTTCCCTGACAGTTTCTTCGTTTACTGGAAGTCCTTTGATCGTCGCATCCATATCCATTGTTGCACGTGTATCAAGCCCCACCATCGCTGCAATTAAAAATCCGCCTTTCAGTATAAAATTGGGCTGATATTTCGACACTGATACTCTTTCAAGCAGTCTTTCCAGCATAAAATTCTGCATAACCAATTGTGCCGATATATTCTTCTCTTTTGCCATGTTCTTTATGATAGCTTTTAGCTGCATTGCATTTTTCATAACAGCACCTCCAAATATGACCTCAATTTTTTCTCCACCTTAAAGACCTTAGCATACTGAGATAAAAGAGGTATGTTTTTGCTTTTTCTGGCTGCATATCTTTTGAAACTTTCGGAAACAATCTGTATATCGGCAGAACTATTCGGACGCAAAATATCACAGAGCGTTCTTTCCTGATTGTACACTCTGACTGTATTTCCACCGGGAGTTTTCACTTCATCTACACCAAACTCGTACCATTCTGCTTTGCATTGTCTGCAATTGATTTTCTCCTGTTTGGGCTTTGTTAAATTATAAGTTGATGGAAATGTCATCGCGTATACATTCGGTGTTCTGTCTGTTAAATCCCACAGGAACAATGCGGTCTCATGAGAGAATATCCCGCGTTTAAATCTGTTCTGCAAATTAAATATTTCATCATCCCAGACTTCCGGTAAAATATATACGCCACGCGCAGATTTCTCCAACAGTCCTTTTTCAACTAGATATTTCAAATTTCCACGAGATATCCCGGCAGCAGCAACCATAGCAGTAGTAACTGTGCAATTATTCTCTTTTGCCATCTTCATAATATCATCAATTGCTCCCATAGACCTTACCTTTTCATTGACTTTTATGCTTATTATTATATATTTTCTAAG
>CAMKHH010000116.1 GCA_946412445.1 uncultured Eubacterium sp. | reverse complement strand
GTTCACCGCTTTCTCCCACTGGCTCCAGTTGTTTGATTCCCTTGCCAAATCGGCTCCCTATTCCTGCCGCCATGATTACTAAGGCTGTTTTTTTCATCCTTTTCTCCTTTGTCAGTTATGCGCTCTCTTGTAAATTACTTAACTTTGCGGCCTGATCCGCCGCTATAAGGCTGTCAATCACTTCATCCAGATCACCGTTCAAAATTCCATCCAGGCGGTGCAGTGTCAGTTTAATTCTATGGTCTGTTACGCGTCCCTGAGGGAAGTTGTAAGTTCTTATCTTTTCCGAACGGTCACCGGTTCCTACCTGGCTTCTTCTGGCCTCCGCCTCTGCATCGTGCTGCTTTTCACACTCCAGCTCGTAGAGTCGGGAACGCAAAACTTTTAAAGCTTTGTCCTTGTTTTTGAGCTGAGACTTTTCATCCTGGCAGGATATCACAATCCCTGTGGGAATATGTGTAAGCCGAACAGCTGAATCCGTGGTATTGACACACTGCCCGCCGTTTCCGGAGGCACGGAACACGTCAAATTTACAATCATTCATATCCAGCTGGAAATCAATTTCCTCAGCCTCCGGCATAATCGCAACCGTTATGGTTGAGGTATGGATTCTGCCTCCGCTTTCCGTCTCCGGAACGCGTTGAACCCGGTGTACGCCGCTTTCATACTTCATTCTGGAATAAGCACCTGCTCCGTTAATCATAAATGTCACTTCCTTGAACCCTCCGATTCCATTCTCATTGACATCTATCATCTCTGTTTTCCAGTTTCGGCTCTCCGCATACTTCACATACATGCGGTATACCTCCGATGCAAACAATGCAGCCTCATCACCACCTGCTCCTGCGCGTATCTCAACAATGACATTTTTGTTATCATTTGGGTCTTTTGGCAGCAGAAGAATCTTTATTTCCTGTTCTAACTCCTCTACGCGTTTTTTCGCTGATGAGAGTTCTTCTTTCAGCATCTCTCTCATCTCTCCATCATTCTCTTCTTCCAGCATGGACAGACTGTCCTCTATCGTCTGTTTATTTGATTTATATTCTCTATAAGCTTCTGCAATCGGCTGCAGTTCTGCCTGTTCCTTCATCAGCCTTTGGAATCTGGCAGAGTCACCAGCTACTCCGGGCTCGGCCAGTTGTCTTAAGATTTCTTCCAGCCGGATCAGAATATCCTCTAATTTATCAAACATTTGGGGCTCCTTTTTTCGTACAGACAAAATTGGCATCTGGGATATTCCAGATTGCTCCTCAGATGCCAATTTTCTGGTTGTCGTTATCTCATTTTAACACTTTGATATCCATTGAGCAACTGCTACTCTTGGAAGCGCTGCCAGGTCTTTTATGATTTGTATATTCGTATAACCGGCCTCCGTCAGAAGAGTTGTCAGGGCATTGGACTGATCAAAGCCGATTTCCATGCAGAGCCATGCCTGGGATTTCAGATGGCGGCGGGACTGGTCTATGATTTTCCGATAAAAATACAGTCCGTCTTCGTGCCCGTCTAATGCCAGAACCGGTTCGTGATCACGGACTTCTTCCATCAATCCGGGGATTTCCTCCGAAGGGATGTAGGGAGGATTGGATGTAATCATATCGAAGGTTCCTTCAATCTTTTCAAACAAATTACTTTCTATCCAGCTACAATTTTTTAGGCCCTGTCTTTTCTGGTTTTTTTCGGCCACTGCTAAAGCTTGAGGTGATATGTCGCTTCCTGCTCCTGTTACGGAAGCGTTTCGAATCAGGGTGAGCAGGATACATCCACTGCCGGTGCACAAATCCAGTATATGCATACCGGGCTTTAGACGCTTCAGGCTTTCTTCTATCAGAACTTCCGTATCCTGGCGGGGAATCAGCACGTGTTCGTCCACCAGATAAGATTCCCCATAGAACCAGGCTTCACCAATCAGATATTGTACCGGAATGTGAACAGCTCTTTTATGGATAAGCTCCTGATATCGGAGGGCAGCTTTCTCTTCCATAAAATCATCCATATGAAGATAGTAGTAGTTTCTGTTCATTTTACAAACATATTCCATTAACAGCCAGGCATCTGTATCCGCATCTTCAATGTTTGCATCTTTCAGATACCCCTGCCCATAGCTTCTCCATTCCTTCAGAGACCGCAGGGGCATATTCCCTTTATTCATAAACCTCTCCAGAATCAGACACTGCCCCCTCGTAGGCGTAATCAAAATTATCTGCAAGATAAGCACGCCAGTCAAATACGGCCTCCACCGCCGTAATCGCCACCTGTACTTCCTCCTCGTCCGGTTCACGTGTTGTCATGTGCTGAATCATCATGCCGGGTTTACTTAACAGATTCACCAGTTTGTTATCGCTTCTTCCGGCCAGGCGGATGATTTCATAGGAAACTCCTGCAATCACAGGAAGGAGAAGGATACGAATCAGGACCCGCCAGAGGGCAGAATCCACACGTATAAACATCAGAAAAACTGCACTGACAATCATAACAAAGAATAAGAAACTGGTACCGCAGCGTTTATGTTCTCTGGAGCTTTTCATCACATTCTCCACATTTAATTCCAGGCCATGCTCGATACAGTTGATGCACTTGTGTTCAGCCCCATGATATTCAAACGTTCTCTGAATATCTTTCATGTGGGAGATAAGGGCCAGATATAGTAAAAATATCAACACACGAATCAAAGATTCTGCAAACCCTAAGATTCCCTGAGATGTGGTTACATGGCGCAGCAGACTGGTCAGATAATAGGGCAGGAGCATGAAAACAGCAACAGAGATTATAACAGAAAATGCCACAGTTCCATACATGAGCCACTTTTCCTGCCTTGCCTGTTTCATCTCCTGCTTCTCGCGTTCTTCCTTTGTTATGTTCTTTTTCTCTTCTTCTTCGTCCTCAAAAAACGAGGCAGAATACATCAGACATTTGGTTCCGATTAAGAGTGAATCTATAAAGCTGAACACCCCCCGGATAATGGGAAGGCTGAGCACTTTTTTATTCTTGATGAGACTCTTATATGTCTCTACTTTTACTTCTATTTCCTGGTCTGGTTTACGAACTGCTATGGAATATGCATCACCATGGCGCATCATAATTCCTTCCATAACCGCCTGTCCGCCGATGTTGGATGATTTCATGTGAATACCTCTGAATAACTTATTATAGTAAAAAGGGCTGAGATTTTCCAACCTCAGCCCAAGCGTCTACCCATGTTTATTTTATACCATATTTCTTGTTAAACTTCTCAACACGTCCACGAGCTGATGCCGCCTTCTGCTGTCCCGTATAGAACGGATGGCATTTGGAGCAGATTTCCACATGGATTTCTTCTTTAGTTGAACCCGTGGTAAATGTATTGCCACAGTTACATGTAACAGTCGCTTCGTGATAAACTGGATGGATTCCTTCTTTCATCTTTTTCACCTCTTCTACATATGTTATCTATTTGTGGGTATACCACATAACTTCGAATTTTAAACAGCTTTCAAATTATATCATAACTTTAAAATGATTGCAAGTCCTTATATAAATTTCTGACGGCGGATTGTTGCCACCACTTCCTGATTAGTTTTTGTATGTGTAAACATGTTCATGAGATTTTCAGCAGCCTCTTCCGCCTTCATACCGTTAAGTGCCTTTCTCATGATGTTTACAGCCTCCATTTCCTCCCCGGAAAGCAGCAGATCCTCTCTCCTGGTTCCGGATTTAGCAATATCAATGGCCGGGAAAACACGTCTTTCCTGCAGTTTTCTATCCAGGACAAGTTCCATGTTTCCGGTACCTTTAAATTCTTCATAAACCACGTCGTCCATCTTACTTCCCGTATCTACAAGGGCAGTGGCAAGAATCGTCAGGCTTCCTCCTTCACGCATGTTTCGCGCAGCTCCGAAGAAACGTTTCGGCATATGAAGTGCTGCCGGATCCAGACCACCTGATAACGTTCTTCCGCTGGGCGGAACCGTCTGATTATAGGCACGGGCAAGTCTTGTAATACTGTCGATGAAAATAACCACATCTTTTTTATTCTCAACCAGACGTTTTGCGCGTTCAATAGCCATTTCCGAAACTCTCTTATGGTGCTCCGGAAGTTCATCAAAGGTTGAATAAATCACGTCCACATTAGGTCCCTGAATAGCCTCTTTAATGTCCGTCACTTCTTCCGGACGCTCATCAATCAGGAGAATCATCAGATGCATCTCCGGATTGTTATTCAGAATGGACTTTGCGGCATCCTTCAGCAAGGTTGTCTTGCCGGCCTTTGGCGGGGAAACAATCATACCTCGTTGTCCCTTGCCAACCGGACTCACGAGATCTACGATACGCATGGCAGTGCTTCCGCCTTTACGTTCCAGGTAAATCCTGCGATTTGGAAAAATAGGTGTCATATCTTCGAAATTCATCCTCCTGGCACAGACCGATGGAGGCATATTATTGATTGTCTTTACATAGAGCAATGCTGAGAATTTCTCTGTGGGAGACTTAATTCTGGTGTTCCCTTTGAGGATATCACCTGTTTTCAAGCGGAATCGTCTGATTTGGGAAGGAGCTACATAGACATCATTTTCACCGGGGAGAAAGTTGTCGGAACGGATGAATCCATAACCATCTGTCATTACCTCAAGAATTCCTTCCACCTCTTCACCACTGTCCAGGCGGTCAAAATCTTTTCTGGTATGCTCCTCTCCGTCATTGACCGGTTTCGTATATGTCTGTCCCGAGCTGTTATCACTGCGCCCGCGTACCGGGTCAGCCTCTTTTACAACCGTTTCTTCTTTTTTTGTCTTCTCTTCCTGTTCAGGCATCTCCTCTTTTTCATCTTCTTCCAGCATTCTTTGTATTAATGCTTCTTTTTTTAAAACAGATATTCCTTTTAATCCCCGGGCTTTGGCTAATTCCTTCAGCTTACTGAGGTGTAATGTTTCATATTGCGCTTTTGTCATAGCAGACTCCTTTTATTTAATTGTTTCATTCACAGTTTCCGTGTTTTCTATGTTTGGGGGGTATTTATAGACTGGATCAAAGAGACTGCCACTGGCAGCCTCTTTGCATACTCTGGCATACAGAAAACCTGCCACCGGCAGCTTTCCTTGCATACTTTGGCATTAAGTGCGGTCAGAGGGACTTGAACCCTCACGTACTGGACACAAGAACCTAAATCTTGCGCGTCTGCCAATTCCGCCATGACCGCCGATAAACAGGAATGTTTTATCTGATATAATGAAAGCAAGCCTTGTCCAAGACTTGCTTTTATGAAGCATCGGGGATTCGAACCCCGGACAACTTGATTAAAAGTCAAGTGCTCT
>CAMKHH010000115.1 GCA_946412445.1 uncultured Eubacterium sp. | reverse complement strand
AATGGATGCTCCTTGATCCAGGTCTCATAGGTTCCGGCCAGCTCCTCATTTATATGGACGCTTTCTTGTTCCCTTAATGCATCCAGCAGGTTTGAAGTGTAAGTCACATTCACTGCCCCGCCTGAGCCTGTTCCACTCCTGTAGTAATCGATCTGGCATCTCCCGAAAATGGAGACACAGTCTTTTTCTTTTAAGGGGAGCATCGCGTCTTCATTCTTCAGCAGAACCATTCCCTCAACTGCTGCCCTCCGTGATGCTTCTCCAAACCCTTCCAGAGGAATTCCGATTTTATTCTCGTTCATATCATTCCACCACTTCTACTGAAAGTTCCTGATTTCCCAGAACCTCATAACTCCAGTTTCCATTACCGCCCTCCACATGAAGCAGGATCGTTTCACCCTTTCTTTCGGCATGTGCAGTCATGACTACTTTCCCGTTTAAATCCGTGATTTCGGTGCTGGCGCCAGCACCATCCTGAAAGATAGAGAGGCAGAACTTCACACCATCACAATATTCATAATCCGGTTTTGTATCGCAGCTTCCTACAGCCAGAATCGAGTTGGGGCGCACCAGCAGCGGCATCGAGAAGTAATCGTGTGTCTCTTTTTGCCATCTTCCCCCTGTTGCCACCTTCCCAGTCAGCAGGTTCACCCACCTGCCTTCCGGGAGATAATAGTCCACCTCTCCGGATTCCTTAAACACTGGCGCCACCAGAAGAGAATCTCCGAACATGTACTGCTTGTCCGGTGTTTCACAGGCCCTGTCTTCTGGAAATTCTACAAACATGGGACGCATCATCGGTATTCCTTCCTCATGGGCCTTTACTGCCTGCCTATAAAGATAAGGCATCAGCGCACATTTCAGTTTTACAAACTTTCTTAAGACATCGCAGGCCTCCTCGTCAAAGAGCCACGGCACCCGGTAAGAAGAGGAGCCATGGAGCCGGCTGTGAGAGCTTAAGAGCCCGAACTGACACCATCTCTTATAGATATCTGCGGGAGCTGTATGCTCAAATCCGCTGATATCATGGCTCCAGAACCCGAAGCCTGCACAGGCCAGGGATAATCCGCTGCGGATGGTCTCTGCCATGGACGGATACGTTGCCGAGCAGTCACCGCCCCAGTGAGCAGGGAACTTCTGTCCGCCCACAGTCGCGGAACGGGCGAACAATACGGCCTCGCCTTCACCCCGCTCACGTTCCAGGAGTTCAAATACGGCCTGATTGTACAGCTGTGTATAATAATTATGCATTTTCACCGGGTCAGAGCCATCGTAGTAGGCGATGTCCTTCACCGGAATCCGTTCACCGAAATCCGTCTTGAAGCAGTCCACTCCCATATCAAGAAGTTTTTTCAGTTTATCCTGGTACCAAGCTGTGGCCTCCGGGTTCGTAAAGTCTACAAGTCCCATGCCGGCCTGCCACATATCGGTCTGCCACACGTCGCCGCTTAACTTCCTGACCAGATATCCCTGCTTCTGGCCTTCCTGAAACAGCGGTGATTTCTGTCCGATGTACGGGTTGATCCACACACAGATCTTCAGCCCCCGGTCATGATAACGTTTCAGCATCCCTTCCGGATCCGGAAATGTCGCAGGATCCCAGGTGAAGTTGCACCACTCATACGCCTCCATCCAGTAACAGTCAAAATGGAATACATGCAGCGGAATATCACGGTCCGCCATTCCCTGGATAAAACTGCTGGTCGTACCCTCGTCATAATTTGTCGTAAAGGATGTCGTCAGCCACAGGCCAAAGGACCAGGCCGGCGGCAGTGCAGGTTTCCCGGTCAGCTCCGTATATCTGGCAATCGTCCCCTTCGGTGTATGCCCATTGATCACATAATAATCCAGCCGTTCGCCCTCGACGGAGAACTGCACCCGCTCTACTTTCTCACTGGCAATCTCATAGGATGCATCGCCCTCGTTATCCAGCAGGACACCATATCCTTTGTTGGTAATATAGAACGGAACATTCTTGTAGGCAATCTCGCTGGCCGTCCCGCCGTCCTCATTCCACATCTCCACAACCTGTCCATTCTTGACAAATGGTGTAAAGCGCTCTCCCAGGCCATAGACATATTCATCAACATCCAGCGCAAGCTGATCCACCATATAGCACCGCTTCGTCTTCTGGTTCGTCATATGTGCCATGTTACGGAAACCGGTATTGGTAAGCTCCCTCTCCCCATCCATAAACCGTATGCCCCAGGAATCAGGCCGCTTATCAATGATGGCCTTTGTATCTCCACTCCTGTAGATAATACTTTCCTCTGTTTCTTCGATCGTCACATGCGGGGCGGTGTGGTTCACCTGTGCAAAGGGCCCCTTATAGGCGGTTCCTTCAAAATGACGTACAGATACCTTGATCACATCCTCCATGGGGCTCGTCAGCCGGATGGTAATCATCCCCAGATTCAGGCAGTCTCCTCTGTTGGAGATGTGCCTGCCCGGTGCATATACGGTCAGTTCGTCCCCGTTTACCCGGCTGTCACTATATTCTGCTGCATAAAGCGGCGTGATTTCTTTCTTCACACACCAATATCCATCCGTAAATTTCATATGCCTTCTCCTCTCTCAAACTAAATTCAGTTATCTATTATCCTATCATATATCCTCGGACTTTTCCATGTATAATCGGGCTCTGACTAGACTGTAATCTGTCCCTTTACCCTTTGACAGAACCGGCCGATACCCCTCCGACAATATATTTCTGTCCCAGGACAAACACCAGAAGCACCGGTGCCAGCGTGAGTATAATGTCTGCAGCAACCAGGTTCCAGGAGTTCTCAAATGCACCGAAGAAATTATAGACTGCCAGTGTCATGGGCCATTTTCTGGAATTGTTCAGATAGTACAAGGGCATGGTGAAATCATTCCATACGGCCATAAAATCCAAAACAAACAACGTTGATATAATTGGCTTTAACAACGGAACAATTACTTTGACGAAAAGCTGCCAGGGCTTACACCCGTCTATCACAGCTGCTTCGTCAATTTCTCTCGGAATCGTCTCTACAAACCCGTAAGCCAGGAACAAACTCAGCGGAATATTGATTGCGGCATAGAGCAGGATAATTCCGATTCTTGTGTTTACGATGTGGAACGCCTGCATAACCTTCATAAGGGCAACATTGTTAATCGGCATTGCAATACCTGAAATGATGAAATAATACAGAAATCGATTAACACCCTTCTGGTTTCTCGAAATCACGAATGCCGCAGCGGCTACAACAATAACAATGATTACTACACTGCAGGTTGCATATAAAAAGCCGTTGAGAAACGAAGAAACCAGTTTTCCCTGTTCTATGACAGTGGCGTAGTTTTCAAACACCCACTCTGTAGGCAGAGAAAGGGTCATCCTGTTTGCTTCAGCAGATGTCTTGAAGGAGTTCACGAATAATACTACAAGGGGGATAATCACCACAAGACTGATAAAAACCGATACAATATTTCCAATTACATGTCCTATGGTCTTAGCTGTCTTTCCCATCAGGCTTCCACCTCCTTATTTTCCATGGACTTAATGATAAAATACAAAAGAGCCAGCACTATAAAGAACAGAACGCTGGAAAGTGTAGTCCCCATGGCCAGATTTCCTTTGGAAAATTCCTTGTATACAGCAGTATTAATCACACCGGTGGCATTTCCGGGACCGCCATTGGTCAACGAATAAATCATATCAAATACACGAAGGCCGTAAGTCACGTTCAACACAGTCACATTGACAAGCACAGGTTTTAAAAGCGGCAGAGTAATGCAGCGCAGCTTCTGAAAGAAACTGGCACCGTCAATACTGGCCGCCTCATAATATTCCGGTGATATAGACAACAGTCCCGCGATTACCACCACCATAATATACCCCATACCTTTCCAAGTATCTACTGTCATAACGGTGGGGAAAACCAGATGTAAGTCTGTAAGCCAGTTCTTAGCCAGTGCTCCAAGACCGATTTTGCGAAGAAAATCGTTCAGAAATCCTGTGGTAGGATGAAGCATGCTCTTAAATACCAGCCCCACCACCAGATAAGACATCACCTGCGGTGAAAAGATAATCATACGTTGGAGATTTTTACCTTTGATGAATTTCTGCGTCAGCAGCAATGCGAGGGCAAGACCAAAAACCGTCTTCATCACAGTAGTAACCACCGTAAAGAGAACCGTGTTGCCTATATATTTCAGATATTCTGAATTTCCTGTGAAAATCGCCTTATAGTTCTTAAGACCCACAAAATTTATCTCGTCTGTAAAGTTATTCCAGTCAGTGAAGGAATAGGCGATACCAAGGATTCCCGGGAGGAAGCACAGCAGAAAAAACAGAAGTGCTGCGCCACTGGCAAAATACCAGGGATATAATTTCTTTTTGTTCATTTTCTTACCTCCAGATTATATGACGATCCGTCTGCCCGAACCGTAAAAGAAGGTGCCTCTGAAATTTTTCCATAAGCGAGGCACCTTCCTGTTCATTAAACTCTTATTTTGTCCATGCCGGATCTTTTTGAAGCCCGGCCTGCTCCGTACGCCGATTCATAATTGTATTCAGAACATCTTGCGGTGTCATGGCCCCGGTATACATGGATTCCAGATCTTTTCCGACATCCATCCACTGGCTGTCAATATAGTTGACAGAAGTCTGAACCACGTTTGCCTTTTTCAGTGAATCGAGAAATGCCTGGTCCTCTTCTGAATATTTACTCTTGATTTCAGGCCAGCATAATGCACTTAATTCAGGCTGTCCATCCAGACGTTTCTGCAGGTTCTCCGGTTTTGCGAGAAATTCGAAGAACTGCTTTGCTTCCTCAACATGCTTGCTGTCTTTGTTGATAAAGTAAGCATTACTTGCAGGATTCACACCGACGGTCTGATTGTCTCCCCACGGCATTACAAAGGCTCCCAGTTTTTCTGTTGCCTTGAAGTCAGGGTAATCCGACTCTATCTCACCACGGTAGCCAAGCTCTGCTATTGTCATTGCACACCGCTCTGTTGCCATGGCTTCCTTGGCATTTTCCCATGCATTACTCAGATAATCATCGCCAAAATAACCGGCTTTTGCACACTCATCCAGTTCGTTAATAATTGTAAGCAGTAAAGGAATCTGATCCAAATCCATTTCATTCTGATTGAGTTTTTCATAGATATCCGGATCCTGTTCCAGCCACAGACCGCCTGTTTCAAACAGAGGCAGTACCTGATGCCATCCATTCGTGGTAGCTTCATAGATCGGAGTCGTGCCGGAGTCCAGAATTTTCTGACATACATCCTTAAACGCTTCGTATGTCGTCGGTACTTCCAGA
>CAMKHH010000114.1 GCA_946412445.1 uncultured Eubacterium sp. | reverse complement strand
GGGATTTGACGACATTGGAAACCTTGGAACGCTGCGCATAAAAAAAACCAGGCAAGTACTTAACAAAACCGATATCGCTATTCTTGTAATTGATGGTTCCTCCGGGATATCTCAAAGGGATCAGGAACTGCTTTCTTTAATTCAGAAAAAAGAAATTCCATACCTGGAGGTTTTCAACAAGGCTGATCGGATGGACACAGCAGCGCCAGAAGGTTCACTTCTGGTAAGCACGAAAACCGGACAAGGTATCCAGGAGCTCAAAGAAAAGATTGGAACGATTATCAGAACCGATGATGAAAAGCTCCATATTGTAGGGGATATCATCCGTCCTTCCGATTTTGTAGTATTAGTTGTTCCCATCGATTCTGCTGCTCCAAAGGGCAGATTGATTTTGCCGCAGCAGCAGACAATTCGGGATATTCTCGAAGCGGATGCTTCTGCTATCGTTGTTAAGGAAAATGAGCTGAAAAATACATTAAGGTATCTGGGCCGGCGGCCTTCCCTCGTTATCACCGACAGTCAGGTATTTGACAGAGTGTCAAAAGAAACGCCGCCGGAGATACCTCTTACTTCTTTTTCCATCCTTATGGCACGCTACAAGGGTTTCCTGGATACCTCTGTACGTGGTGTTCATGCCCTCGATTTCTTAAAGGACGGAGATAACATCCTGATTGCCGAGGGATGTACGCATCACCGTCAGTGCGATGATATCGGAACGGTAAAGCTTCCCCGCTGGCTGCGCCAATATACCGGTAAAAAGCTGATGATCGAAACAACCTCCGGCACCGAATACCCGGAAGATTTAAGCCCCTATTCCCTCATCATCCACTGCGGCGGCTGTATGCTGGGTGAAAGGGAAGTCCGCTACCGGATGAAATGTGCTGTAGACAGCGGTATCCCATTCACTAACTACGGAATTGCAATTGCTCATATACATGGAATTCTGAAAAGATGCCTGGGGATTTTCCCACAGCTGCTAAAAGAACTTGAAACCTGATTTGAGGGAGAATACAGCAAAAAAAAGCGAAAGGTAAAACTTTATGGAAAACAGAGTTGCGGTTGCAGCAATCATCGTAGAGAACACGGATTCTGTAACTCCACTGAACGAACTGCTGCACGAATACAGGCAGTACATCATAGGCAGAATGGGCATCCCCTACCGGGAACGGGGCATTTCCATCATCAGCCTTGCTATGGATGCACCTCAGGACCTCATAAATGCCATGACGGGTAAAATCGGACGTCTGAAGGGAGTTACAGTCAAGACTGCCTACTCAAGCCTGTAAATGCATCAAAATTTTCTGTCAAACCCGAAAAGAGAGGAGACCTCCCAAATGGGAGGCCTCCTCTCTTAAATGCCAAAGTATACAAGAAAACCTGCCGGTGGCAGGTTTTCTGTATCTTATCTGTTTATTCTTCTCCGTAGAGTGTAACCAGTCTCTTCAGATATTCGTATCTTTCCTTAGCATCCTGCTCTGCTTTTGCAAACAGTTTTTCAGCTTTTTCAGGATTTGCACGTTTCAGTGAATTGTAACGTACTTCTCCCTCCAGGAAATCCTGATAGCTTTCAGTCGGAGCCTTGCTGTCCAGAATAAATGCTGCTTTTCCTTCTTCCTTCAAAGCAGGATTAAAGCGGTAGTTGTGCCAATATCCGGTTTTAACCGCTTTTTCTTCTTCCATCTGAGATTTACCCATACCCATCTTGATTCCATGGTTGATACATGGAGCATAAGCAATAATCAATGATGGTCCCGGATATGCCTCAGCCTCTGTAATTGCCTTTACAGTCTGATTGAAATCAGCACCCATAGCAATATGAGCAACATATACATAGCCATAGCTCATAGCGATACCTGCAAGGTCTTTTTTCTTGACATCCTTACCACCTGCTGCAAACTGTGCAACAGCACCTGTAGGTGTCGACTTGGAGGACTGACCGCCGGTATTGGAATAAACTTCAGTATCAAATACCATGATGTTAATGTCCTGTCCACTTGCAAGAACATGATCCAGTCCGCCGAATCCGATATCATAAGCCCATCCGTCACCGCCGAAGATCCACTGGGATTTCTTGGCAAGGAAGTCTTCATTTGATACGATCTCCTTGCATGCATCACAGTCGCATCCCTTCAGAGCAGCAACCAGCTTATTGGCAGCATCGCCGTTCAACGCACCGTTTTCAAAGGTATCCAGATATTCTTTGCATGCAGCCTTAGCTTCTTCGGAAGCCTCATCACTGTTCAGAACAGCTTCAACCTTATCTTTTAATCCGGCTCTTAAGGCTTTCTGAGCCAGTAACATACCATAACCAAATTCTGCATTATCCTCAAATAGAGAATTGGACCATGCAGGACCATGTCCCTGGGGATTTACTGTATACGGTGTGGACGGTGAAGAGTTGCCCCAGATAGAGCTGCATCCTGTTGCATTGGCAATATACATTCTGTCACCAAACAACTGCGTAATCAGTCTTGCGTAAGGTGTCTCACCACATCCTGCACAAGCGCCTGAGAACTCAAGCAGAGGTTTCTTAAACTGGCTTCCCTTAACCGTGTTCACTTTAAATTTATCAATAACTTCCTGTTTTTCCGGAAGCTCTACTGCATAATCGAAGTACTTTCCGGTAGCCACGTTCTCTTCCATATTCTGCATAACAAGAGCCTTCTCACCCTTCTTACCAGGACAGGTATTCGCACAGGAACCGCATCCTGTACAGTCAAGGGCAGAAACGGAGATTGTGAACTTGTATTCCGGCATGCCGATCATCGGCAGCGTCTTCATTCCTTCCGGAGCAGCAGCCACTTCTTCATCTGTCATGGCAAACGGACGGATTACAGCATGCGGACAAACATATCCACATCTGTTACACTGAATACAGTTATCCGGGTTCCATACCGGTATATTAACCGCAATGCCACGTTTTTCATATGCAGAAGATCCAGACGGCGTGGAACCATCCACATAATCCATAAATGCGGATACAGGCAGTGAATTACCTTCCTGTGCACTTACTTTTGCCTGGACGTTATTTACGAAATCAATAACATCTTTTCTTCCGCTTTCCGCATGTGTCATATTCAGACCTTCATCCGCTGCATCTTTCCAGCTTTCCGGAACCTGAATCTCAACAGCCTGCTTTGCACCTTCGTCGATCGCTGCCCAGTTCTTCTGAACAATATCATCACCCTTACGTCCGTAAGTGGCTTTCGCCGCTGCTTTCATCAGCTCAATAGCCTTTTCCTCCGGAATGATGTTAGCCAGCTTAAAGAATGCAGACTGCAGTATCGTATTAATACGTGTTGGTCCCATGCCGGTTTCAATACCGATCTTAACACCATCAATCACGTAGAACTTGATATTGTGGTTTGCAATAAATGCCTTTACCTGTCCCGGAAGATGTTTCTCAAGACCTTCCATATCCCATGGGCAGTTCAGCAGGAATGTTCCCCCGTCTACCAGTTCCTGAACCATATTGTACTTATCCACATAAGAAGGATTGTGACAGGCCACAAAATTGGCTTTGCGAATCAGGTAAGTAGATTTAATCGGCTCTTTTCCAAAGCGCAGGTGAGACATCGTAATACCGCCGGATTTCTTTGAATCATAGTCAAAATATGCCTGCGCATACATGTCTGTATTATCACCGATAATCTTAATGGAGTTCTTGTTGGCACCGACTGTTCCATCTGATCCCAGACCCCAGAACTTACAGTTAATTGTGCCTTCCGGTGTTGTAATCAGGCCTTCCTCTGCATCCAGTGAAAGGTGTGTGACATCATCCACAATACCAATTGTGAATCTGCACTTTTCTGTATTATTATATACAGCAACAATCTGTGCCGGTGTTGTGTCTTTAGAGCCTAAGCCATAACGGCCGGTGAATATTGGAGTGTTCTCGAATTTACTTCCTTTAAGAGCTGCTACAACATCCAGATACAGTGGCTCTCCGATAGAACCAGGTTCTTTTGTTCTGTCCAGTACAGAAATCTGCTTTACAGAATCCGGAATTGTCTCAACAAATGCGGATACGCTGAATGGTCTGTAAAGACGAACCTTGATAACACCAACCTTCTTTCCGGCTGCCATCAGGTAATCAATTGTCTCATCAATGGTTTCACAGACAGAACCCATCGCTACGATTACGTGCTCTGCGTCCGGTGCACCATAGTAGTTGAACAGTTTGTAGTTCGTGCCGATTTTTTCATTTACTTTGTCCATGTAGTTCTGTACGACAGCTGGAAGCGCATCGTAAGCAGTATTACATGCCTCTCTTGCCTGGAAGAAGATATCAGGGTTCTGTGCGGAACCTCTGTGATCCGGATGGCTTGGATTCAGAGCATTGTGTCTGAAATCATTGATTGCATCCAGATCCACCATATCTTTCAGATCCTCATAATCCCAAGTTTCAATCTTCTGAATCTCGTGGGAAGTACGGAATCCATCAAAGAAGTTGATGAACGGAACTTTGCCCTTGATTGCTGAACAATGCGCAACCGGTGTCAGATCCATAACTTCCTGTACGCTGGACTCACAAAGCATCGCACATCCGGTCTGACGACAGGCATAGATATCGGAGTGGTCTCCGAAAATCGACAGTGCATGACTTGCAATTGCACGTGCGGATACGTTGATAACACCCGGTAACTGCTCACCGGCAATCTTATACAGATTCGGAATCATCAGGAGTAATCCCTGAGAAGCTGTATAGGTTGTGGTAAGAGCACCTGCGGATAAGGCTCCGTGTACTGCACCTGCTGCACCTGCTTCAGACTGCATCTCTGTCACACGGACCTCACGTCCAAAAATGTTCTTCCTTCCCTGGGTTGCCCATTCATCTGTGGCCTCTGCCATAACAGATGATGGTGTAATCGGGTAAATAGCCGCAACATCTGAATATGCATAAGATGCATGTGCTGCAGCATGATTACCATCCATGGTTTTCATCTTTCTTGCCATTATAATAATCCTCCTTACATAGTATGACAATGTGATCAAATGGCTTTAATTAAGTCGTCACCTGAAACTTCGCTTCCGGTGAGGGCATTTATGAACTACATTGGTCTGTCTCTGCCCTTTTCATGCCGGATTTAGGCACCCAGCACAGGCTTATAATAAATTATAGCATCCTCTGGATGAATTGTCTATGTCTCATGACCTTGTATCACGAAAAATACACGAAAATAAATAAAACACACGGAATTTGTCACTTTCCAGGTTTTCATTGGTGCAGTATACCGGACTGGATTTTCTCATTCAGCTCGTTCAGATATACCCACCGCTCCATCTTCTCTTCCAATTC
>CAMKHH010000113.1 GCA_946412445.1 uncultured Eubacterium sp. | reverse complement strand
TGAACAAGCCGTCGATATCTGAGAGAAGAATCAGCAGATCCGCACCAATCAGGGCTGCTACCACGGCTGAAAGTGTGTCGTTGTCTCCGAATTCGATTTCAAAGGTAGCAATGGTATCATTTTCATTTACGATTGGAATAACACCCATGGATAACAGTTCCTGAAAAGTATTTCTCGCATTCATGCGGTTCAAATCGTTGAGCATCGTATTCTTTGTCATAAGAATCTGACCGGCGATCTGATTGTATTCCATGAACAGCTTCTGATAAATCATCATCAGCCTGGCCTGTCCGACAGAAGCGCATGCCTGCTTCTCAGAGAGCTTCTGTGGTTTGTTCGAAAAACCAAGCGCCCTTCTTCCGACCATGATGGCTCCTGAGGAAACCAGAACCACTTCTTTTCCCTGATTCCTGAGATCACTGATTTCTCTTACCAGTATCTCAAGCTTAATCAGATCCAGAGAGCCTGTTTCAGGATGTGTCAGGGAGGATGAGCCTATTTTTATTACAATGCGCTTTTTATCTTTCAGTCCGTCACGTAGATTCAATTTCTGATACCTGCTTTCTCATGTTTTGTGGTACTATAATCCTGGTATTATTCTATTTTACAATGTCCGGGCATACTTCGCAAGCTGTTTATAAAAAGCAAAAAGAAAGACTGCCCGTTTAAGACAGTCTTTGTCATAAAGCATGGAAGGACAACTTGTCCATAAATGCGGAAGCTTAGCTGGAGTAGTTCTCCAGAAAGCTGTATAAAGAGGCACTGTCCTTGATTGATTTTCCATTTGTAATCTCCTCCTGCATCTCCTGTGGAAGAGCGGAAACCGGAATGCCTGTAGATTCATACAATGTCTCTCCATCAGATTGATATACCTGCACCTCACCATTTTCTTCTTTTAGAACGTATGCATTCTTGCCGTCACTGTTGACCTCCCTGGTCTCATTTTGAATGTGTTCTGTCTGTGATTGTTCCTTCTGTTTTTTCTGACCCAGTTCATAGCTTCCGTAGTAAGCCATACAAAGTAGCAGTACAATGCAGATCCAGGAGATACTATAAGATAATTTTTTCATATTATTCGCTCCTTTGTGAATTCCATATTTATCCATAGTATCTCCTGGAAAAGGATTTTTATTCAATTACAGTGTTGTCAGCTGAAGTATCAAGTATAATACAAACCCAGGTCTTTCCCTGATTCATCGTGATCTGGTTTCCATTAGAATCGTAATAATAAGTTGCACCCCAGGGATCTTTTTTGTCCCAGGTAATATCAATGGCTTTACCTCCGGTAATATAAGTTCCTGTTCCGGACGTGTTTACATCGATATTCAAATAGCCATTTTCATCATACTTCTTCCAGCCGGAATTCTGAAGAATGATGTTCTTCACCGAAAGCCCGGCACCGGTTTCTTCATCAATCTGGGCTTCCCCAAATTGAAAACGATCATAAAGACCGGTCTCCTGATTATAGGAAAACCAGGGCGTGTTATATTGATAGCCTCCCGGTGTTACCTTATTGGCAGTAATACCATCATCCAGCGTAACCGGATGCCGATCATCAGTAAAGAGATAAGAGCTTTGGTAGTTTGGGGGATATTCCTGGGAATAGCCATTGATTTCAATTCCCTTTTGTATTCCTTCAAAACTGGTATACGCATTGTGAGGCGGCTTCCTGTCGGAGGTTCGATAATACACCTGGCTACCATAGCCTTCGAGACCACTTAAATTATCCACCTCTGGCTCTTCCAGATAGGGAACCGCATAGACAGACTGTCCATAATGGCAGTAGATTGCATCAAATCCGGCGGCATAAAAGATAAAGTAATCTCTGCAGCTTCTGACTGATCCTATCTTTTTCAGATTATCATAATCCTCAAAGATACCCATGAGCCGGGTAATACCACCCTCTACAGGTGCCTCATAGATGACTCCGGCATGGCTGATGCCAAATTGGGGGCAGGCAGCTTTAATATTGTTCAGCATAATTGCCGCAGGACGTCTTCTTCCCACTGCCTCTGGTACAGGATCTCCGGTGAGATAACTGCGTACCATACCCTCCGGAAGCTCTGCTTTTTCTTCTTGTGCAGATTCCTGAATGTCCTCTTCTTCGGGTGTAGGAGTTGCTTCTACTGTCGCTTCCTGAGTCGTCCGAGGTCCATCTGTTGTATCTGTTTTTTTTCCGCATCCGGCAACAAGTACAACCACACATCCGGCAAACAGCAGTCCCTTCCAATGACTTTTTCTTTTCAAAGTTATTCCCCTTCCCTGGTGATGTTTAATTTTTTCAACACCGCAGTCTGTTTTTGCTCCATCACAGCTGCCTCTTCTGAAATCATATGATCATAACCAAGTAAATGCAACATGCTGTGGGCAATCAGAAATGCATATTCCCGTTTTAGGCTGTGCCCATACTCCCGGGCCTGTTCACTGGCTCTTTCTATGGAGATTACAATATCTCCTAACATCAGCTCTCCAGTCTCTGGGTTAAAGTACGCCTCCCATCCGTCTCTTTCCAATAAATCATAATCTGCCGGCTTCTGAAAATCCACCAGTCTTTGTATTGTCTGTCAATGTCAGTGATACTTCGGATTCATAAGGGCATTCTTCCATGTCCAAAACCTGATCAATAACTTGCCTTGCCAACTCTTCATAATCAAAGGGCAGTTTCAGTACCTGTTCATCTTCCAACTGCAGTGTCATAACCGCCTCCTTTTGTTATTCTTCCGGTTCTGCGGGGAATCACCCGGTGAAACCTTATGCTTTTTCTCATACGACTCATACGCCTGTACAATCTGCTGAACCAGCGGATGGCGGACAACATCCTTGCTGGTCAATTCACAGAATGAAATTCCTTCCACATGCCTCAATACCTGAGCTGCCACATCCAGTCCTGATTTTACGTGCACCGGTAAATCCTTTTGGGTTGCATCCCCTGTAACAATGACCTTGGAGCCAAAACCTATCCGGGTCAGAAACATCTTCATCTGGGCGGGTGTTGTGTTCTGTGCCTCATCCAGAATAATAAATGCGTTATCCAATGTGCGCCCTCTCATATAGGCAAGAGGCGCCACTTCAATCAGGCCCTTTTCCATATTCTTCTGATAACTTTCCGCTCCCATGATTTGATACAGAGCATCATACAGCGGTCTTAGATAGGGATCTACTTTAGATTGGAGATCCCCGGGAAGAAAGCCCAGGTTCTCCCCGGCTTCTATGGCCGGACGAGTCAGAATAATCCGACTGACCTCATCGTTGCGGAAAGCCGTAATTGCCATGGCCATGGCCAGATAAGTCTTACCTGTACCGGCAGGGCCGATGCCAAACACAATCATTTTCTCGCGAATCTGATCCACATATTTTTTCTGCCCAAGTGTTTTAGGTTTCACTGGTCTGCCGTTTATGGTATGGCAGATCAAATCGCCATCCAGTTCCACCATGGCCGATTCCTTATGCTCCATAGACAGGGAAAGAATATAGTTCACATCCTGCGTTGTGATTTCATTACCCCTGGAGGATAATTCAATCAGCTGCTTTAAGCACGCTACAGCCCTGCTCACATTTGATTCCGGCCCAATAACTTTAAGCTGGCCGTCTCTGGAAATAAGTGATACATTCAAAGCCCGTTCCAATGCTTTTATGTGCTCATCAAATTGTCCGAAAATATTTTTTTCATGCTGCGCCGGAAATTCCATCCGGCTTTCTATTATGCTATTGCTCATCCAATGAATGTTCCTTTCCGGGCGATACTTCCTGTATTTCACAGGGAGTCTCCTCTGCTGCCTGTTCAATAACTATTAATTCACCCTTTGCGATACATTTCGTATCTGTAATCTTTATTTTAACATTATTTTCAGATATTTGAACCCCCATTTTTTCCAGTTCATCCTGATATTGGCGGAGCTGTTTTCCGGCGATATCCCGGCACTCATCTTCCGTATAAATCTGTTCCTGTTCACGGTACGTCCGGCTGGTTGTGGTTCCGTAGTAGATGGGCAATGCAAAGTTTTCTGTTAAAAATAACTGATGCCGGTTCTCATAGGAGACAACCGGAACATTTCTTTTTTTGGGAAGCTTTAAATCCAGCCTGTAATCACCCGCTTCTAAAAATGGATATGTTTTAATTTCCTCCGCATATTCCCGATGGGTATACTTCCTTTTAAATTCTTTATAATAGTAATATTGCGTTTTAAGGTAGATATCACTGTCGGCATGTACATAATCGTAACGGATTGTTTCCCCCGCATCATTGATGATTGGTATTTCTCCGCTCACGAGAATTTCGCCTTTCTCACATAAGGTTCCCTCTGTTACTTTTGGTATTCCGCTCCTGGTTATGATTTTTACAATCTCCCCGGCCTTGGTGGCTGTAAGGTTGCAGGGATTTGACTCCTTTTGTTCCGATTCTTTTACTTTATATCCATCCACATTTTCTTTAATTTCAACAAGGAGGCGAGTTCCCTCAATCTTTGTGGACACCCAGGTAATGTTCGGGAATGCCTGCCTTACTTCCGCCGAAATATCCTGGCAGATAACATCATTCTTCCAGATTCCATGATGAATGCCTTTTTGTTCCAGAAACGTGAGAATTGTGAACGTACTGTTAGCATGATTGCCATCTATGTGGATGTTCCAGATAAAGCATGACAGCAGATATAACAATCCTACAAACAATAGAAATCCAATAAAAAACCCCTTCCTTTTTCTGTTATTATAAAAAAAGAAGGGCAATCCATGCTTTTCCACGATATGAAGCGTACAGCCGGTCTTACGGCACAGTGGCTGAATCTTACGAAAATCCTGTATAGACATGGTCAGCAGATAGCTGTTCTTATCATCATATAGCAGATTCCAAATAATAATCTGATTTGCAGCGCAGAGATTTAAGAACCGCTCCGGCATACGGCCGGTAAGCCGTAGTTTCAGATATCCTTTACAATACCGAATCAGCTGATTCATGAAACCTCCTCCTCTTTAAATTTCGAAAGTTATCTCATGTATCTGTCCGGAAATTTTCATTTCCTCTCTGCTGTAGTGTGTGATATTAAGATTTGAACCATTGATGCACAATTTTCCGTTTTTCAGCAAGAGTACAATCCTTCCACATCTGTATTCCAGAATATGGCGATAATTTTCTATGCA
Source organism: uncultured Eubacterium sp. (assembly GCA_946412445.1). Lineage (GTDB taxonomy): Bacteria > Bacillota > Clostridia > Lachnospirales > Lachnospiraceae > Novisyntrophococcus. Next base: position 189 of record CAMKHH010000113.1, on the reverse strand, counting down.
TACTTCACGCTTTCCCCAAAACGTTATAACAGATTCCTGATAAGCCAGATCTGTTGGAATCTGCATCCGGCTAAGCCAGGATGAGCCGATATCAGTTGGTTTTTTTTTCACAGGCAAAGGCTCCCAAACCCCGTGTACTGTAAAAAAGATTCATACAGGACACTGGTCTTATTGAATACTATATGTAGG
>CAMKHH010000112.1 GCA_946412445.1 uncultured Eubacterium sp. | reverse complement strand
TTCCGGGATAGCGGCTACTGCCAGCGACACTGCAACCATAAACGTATCAAGAACGATTTCTCCGTTAATTCCCCCGCCTGTCATAGCGGCACGAATCAGACTTACTGCAAAGATCACCACACAGATTACCAGTACCAGAACACTCAAAATCTTACTGAGCTGATTCAGCTTAATCTGAAGCGGGGTCTCATCATCGATCGCATTTGAAAGAGCATCCGCAATTTTACCCATCTCAGTATCCATGCCGGTTCCTGTTACGACAGCCTTACCGCGGCCATAAACAACCGTACTGCCCATATAGCACATATTCTTTCTGTCACCCAGCGGAATGTCCTTACTGCCATCCAGATTCAGAAGTTTACAGATTTTATTAACGGGTACGGATTCACCGGTAAGTGCTGCTTCCTCAATTTTAATGCTGGCACTCTCTATGATCCTGGCATCCGCCGGCACGGCATCTCCGGCCTCCAGTACGATAATATCGCCCGGTACAAGATCCTCACTCCTGATCTCAATTTGTTTTCCATCGCGAATTACCTTAGATGTTGCAGCAGCAATTTCCTGAAGAGCTTCGATAGCCTTTTCCGCTTTGCTCTCCTGCACAACACCGAGCACTGCATTAATAATAACCACAGTCATGATAATAATCACTTCAGCAAAAGATTCACCTTCTATAACAGCTGTAATGCCCGAAATGACAGCTGCTACAATCAGGATAATGATCATAGGGTCTGCCAATTGTTCAAGAAAACGTTGAATGATGGAAACTTTCTTCCCCTCTTTCAGTTTATTCTTCCCATACTGTTCCAGCCTTTTTTCAGCTTCCCGGGCAGTAATCCCTTCTGCCGATGTCTTTTGTTCCTGCAGCACTTCATCCACACTGGTTAAGTACTCTTTCATAGTGACCTCCTTTAATTGTACTTTCATCTTCAATTAACCTTATATATCGAATGACTCCGGCTGAATAGTAAAAAAGAGACTTATCCGTTTACACAGATAAGTCTCGTCATTTCATCAAAAGCCAGGAATCCAATTCCGAGTGTTGACTTTTTCACGGTTAACCGTCGACTACTCCCTTACCCGGATATTGTAACATATCCCTGCCGTGTCCGTCAATTTGTTTTACTGCAAAATCTAATCTTTACGCATACAGCACCCGCCACAGCCCCGACTGACTCCCATCCGATCATCCGGCAGGGCATCCAGCGCCGGGATGATGGAACACACGGCATGTGCTGAGATTCCTTCCAACAATCCGGTAAATCCCAGACCTTCCTCTGTCGTGGCTTTGATATTTACCTGATTTTCCTGAAGATGAAGAACATCTGCAATATTTTTAATCATATTCTCTATATAGGGCTGTAATTTGGGTTTCTGAGCAACAATTGTGGCGTCAATATTCTCAATCAGATACATGTGCTCTTCCAGCAGCTCTCCGACTTTTTCAAGCAGTTTCATACTGGATATACCCTCATAGGCAGGATCTGTATCCGGAAAGTGAAAGCCTATATCCCGGAGAGCAGCAGCTCCCAGCAATGCATCCATCACCGCGTGTATCAGTACATCTGCATCAGAGTGTCCAATAAGTCCCTTTTCAAACGGAATCTCAACTCCGCCCAGAATCAACTTTCGATCCGCGGCCAGCTTGTGTACATCGTATCCCATTCCAACTCTCATACACTACTCCTACTCTATCTCCAACATCTTTGAGATGCGGTTAAAACTCAGACGGTTCCTTACATAAGGTGACAAACGAAGTGAGGGCTCAATCAGAGCATCGGAAAGTCCGATTTGCTCCATCCTATAACAGCAATACCCTTCTTTTAGTATGCGCTGAAGCTCCTCTGCCGGTGGGATTTCATCGATAATATCCGCAATCTGTGGAAGCACGGCTTTCAGTTCGTTAACGTGAATCCCGGCCATGGGGTCGGGTGTGTTCTCGCGAATTGTGGATTCATACAGTCCCTTTTTTCCAAATGTCTCCTGAAGCAGATTCTTCTCCAGGCCCTCATACGGACGGACGTTACAGCTTCCGGCTCTGATAGCTTCCGCAATTTTGGCATATTTTATGCGTATCTGCATCATGCCCACAGAAACTTTCTCTCCATGCAGTGCATCAAGCGGTTGATTAATTACTTCCATCTCCCAGAGATGGGACATATGGTGCTCGGCACAGGAGGCCGGTCTGGAATTTCCTGTCATTTGCATGGCAAGTCCTGAAAGCAGAAGTGCATACATAAGCTTTTCATAGGATTCCCCATCATTTTCCGCAAAATCGCCGATAGAGGAAACTACTTCCTTCAGTGCTTCATATTCGAGTTCCACAATTTCTCCGCAAATATATTCTCCGGTTACAAGGTGTGCGATTTTCCAGTCTGCAAGTGCTATATATTTTCCCAGCAAATCCGAAATTCCGGAAGCAGTCAGCCTATGTGGCGCTTCTTTGATGATATTCGTATCCGCGAACACATAAATAGGTGCTCTGGCCGGTATCGTCTTCTTCATACCATCCCAGGTCATGGCCGCTACAGTAGATACGAAGCCATCCACACTTGCCGCTGTCGGTACTGAGATAAAAGGAATACGTCTTTGATGTGCCACATAACGGCAGAGATCATGTATCGTACCACTTCCGACCGCAAGAATCAGATCTGTCTCATCCGGCAGATTTTCTTCCAATATCTCTACTCCACGATTGTTGGCATGAAGATTTTCGCTATCCAGGCAGATTTCATCCAGACAGATATCTTCAACATCCTCCAGCTTTTCCTCCACTGCTTCTTTAATATTATCATCCCACACAATTACCGGGGCAATGAACTCCCCGAGTGCCTCTTCCTCAGTCAACATCTGATACAGACGCCTGACAGCATCTTCCTCAATCCAGATTCCACGCACGGAAACCTCGTGGACCTTTCCACATGAACATGGGTTTCTGAACTGCTCTAAATCAATCTGCATAATTGCCGCTATTTCCTCCTGACTTGGGCCCTGTGTTCAGGGCATTAATTAAATCCATATAATTTCTGTACTATCTTATAACTGGTTACTGAAACTTTTCTTCCACTTTTTCCAGGGAGATTCATAACTCCGCCTGTGATTCCGAATCTGATGCTTAAATATGCCAGCGGATCACACTTCTTAAGATACCTCCAGAGTTCCTTTTTCTTTTCCAGGCACTCTTCCGTATCGGCACGGATCAGCATAATAGAAGAAACGGTCATAATAATTCCCAGAGCGTGAAGCATGAATTTTCTCTGAGGCCTGTTCAGGCTTTTCTGCTTTCCCATATATTCAATCATCTCATAGTTCACACGCAGCTGCTGATCCACTCTGCTGACCATAACTTTTTCATTGACCGACTGGTCTGCGCGGCCTATGAAATAACGATAAAAATTCACATCCAGATAATAGAACGTTTTTACAAAGGGAAATGGTATAAACGCAAACAGGTTATCCACATAAAAAGTATGTTCCGGAAGCTTCAGCCCACATTCCCTCAGCAGGGTGGTTCGGAAAATCAATGAATGCATCAATACATAGTGGTTAGGAAGCAGAGTATTAACGTCACTCCATGCAAAAATATGATTTTCCGGAAATTCATGGGGATAACGCATCACGCGCTTTTTACCGGATCCTTCTTTTTCATATACATAGTTGGATATCAGCACATCTAAAGTCTTAGGCCCTCTGGTCACTTCTTCCAGAACACTTAAGATCTTTCGAAAGGCTTCTTCATTCACCCAGTCATCACTGTCGACAACCTTAAAGAACAATCCGGTTGCCGCCGACAGTCCTGTATTTACCGCTCCCCCATGACCTTTATTCTCCTGGTGGATTGTACGAACGATATTGGGGTACCGGGCTGCGTATTCATCTGCGATTTCAGCGGTATTGTCTTTCACAGAACCATCGTCCACAATCAATATCTCCACCTCATCGCCTCCTGCAAGGAGGGAGTCTATGCACTTTCGCATGTACGCAGATGAATTGTAGCACGGTACTGTTATACTTAATAGTTTCATGTCTCATTTCCTCATTCTATACTTCTCTATATTTTTCCTGTCCCAGACGCAGGTTCATATATCCGGCATAGGCTCCATAAGCCGCAGGAACAGGATAACTTCTCTCCGCATGTTCTACATCCACAAACATCATCTCTTCTTTTGGCGGAGAGTCCAGAGCTGACACATGTACTGCATATCCAATCATGCGCCACTCCACATGTGAAAAGATGTGTTTTGACTTCGGAAGCGGCTGTATCCTAAGAGATGTCAGACCATATGCCTTTACCTTCTCCAGCACCTGCTCTTCGCTGAGATGGCCCTCAAGATTCGGAAATTCATAGAGTCCTGCCAGCAGTCCCTTGTCCGGCCTCTTCCGGATGGCAATATGATCTCCATCCAGCAGCAGTAAAATCGTATGTTCCTCCACTTTTCTGGCTTTAGCCCCGGATTTGACCGGGAAATCCATTACCCTGTCACATGCCCTTGCCTTGCAAAACTCTGCCACGGGACATACCCCGCAATGTGGCATGCCGCCAGGAACGCAGACAGTGGCTCCCAGTTCCATCAAAGACTGGTTAAAGGTACCGGGCTCCTCAAACGGCATCACCTTTCGTAAATCAGACTCTACCTGATTACGGACAGATTGCTTCATGATATCTCTGTCGTCAATCCGGATTCTGGCTATTACCCTTAAAACATTCCCATCCACAGCCGGAACCGGAATTCCATAAGCAATAGATGCGATAGCACCCGCTGTATAATTTCCTATACCCGGCAGACTTTTCAGCGCCTCGTAATTGTCCGGCAGTACACCGTCAAATTGATTGACTACCTGAATCGCTGCTTTTTGCATATTGCGCACCCTGTTATAGTATCCGAGGCCCTCCCATAGCTTCAGGAGTCTGTCCTCAGGACACTCCGCCAGATCTTCTATCTTGGGAAGAGCTTCTTTAAACCGCTTAAAGAATGGTTTAACAGCCTCCACTCTGGTCTGCTGAAGCATAATTTCAGATATCCAGATATCATAGGCCTCTCTATTCTCCCTCCATGGAAGAATCCGCTTGTTCCTATCATACCACATCATAAGTGGTTGTACAATTTTTTCTAGCATTCTTTCTGTCTGCCCTTTCTGCATGCATACATCTATCTTGCCACAAAACCATAAAAAATGCAAAATAAACATTGAAATTCCCAAGAATTCTTATTACAATAGATTTGTCTTACTCATTTTAGTGGAAAATATCTATTTTCAGATTTGAAAACATAAGGAGAAAAGCCGTGACTGATAGCATTATATTTGATTTGGATGGAACACTCTGGGAT
>CAMKHH010000111.1 GCA_946412445.1 uncultured Eubacterium sp. | reverse complement strand
GTTGAACTCATGTAAGCTGTCGCAGGTAGCCTTTACCTCTTCAACTGTCAGGTTCATATCTTTTGCGAGCGCAGCAATGTCTGATTCCTGCGTCGGGATAAACTCATGAAGCGGAGGATCTAAGAAACGGATGGTGACCGGTTTGCCCTCCATAACCTCATACAGTCCTTTGAAATCGCCTTTCTGGAACGGAATCAAGTCAGCCAGTGCTGCTTCTCTTGCTTCTACCGTATTAGACAAAATCATCTTTCTGATTTTCTCAATTCTGTCGCTTTCAAAGAACATATGCTCTGTACGGCAAAGTCCGATACCTTCGGCTCCCAGATTTACTGCATTTTTAGCATCTTCTGGTGTATCAGCATTGGTTCTTACCTGTAACTTTCTGAATTCATCAGCCCATGCCATGATTCTTCCGAAGTTTCCGCCTACAGAAGCTTCAACAGTTTTGATATCTCCCAGGTAAATATTACCTGTTGAACCATCCAGAGAGATGTAATCACCTTCTACGATGTGCTCTCCGGCTAATTCAAAATATTTTGCTGCTTCATCGATTTTAATTTCTCCGCAGCCAGACACACAGCAGGTACCCATTCCACGTGCAACTACGGCTGCGTGAGAAGTCATACCACCGCGAACGGTTAAGATACCTTCGGCTGCATGCATGCCTTCGATGTCTTCCGGAGATGTTTCAAGACGAACGAGAACAACTCTCTCACCTTTTTCTGCTGCTGCTTTGGCATCTTCAGCTGTAAAGTAAACTTTACCCGCTGCAGCACCAGGGGAAGCCGGAAGTGCGGACCCCAGCACTCTGCCTGCCTTTAAAGCCGCGGGATCAAAGGTAGGATGCAGTAACTGATCCAGAGACTTCGCTTCGATCCTGCTTACCGCTGTTTCCGGAGTGATCTTTCCTTCATCCACCAGATCGCAGGCAATATTCAGAGCCGCCTGAGCAGTCCTCTTACCGCTTCTGGTCTGCAGGAAGTATAATTTACCTTCCTGAATTGTGAATTCCATATCCTGCATATCCGCATAATGGTCTTCCAGTTTCTTGGAGATTTCCATGAACTCCTTATAGCATTCCGGAAGATCTTCTGCCAATTTGGTGATTGGCTGAGGTGTTCTGATACCTGCAACAACGTCCTCGCCCTGTGCATTGATCAGGTATTCACCGAATACGCCATTCTCTCCTGTTGCAGGGTTACGTGTGAAAGCAACACCTGTACCGGATGTATTGCCCATGTTACCAAATACCATGGCCTGAACGTTAACGGCAGTTCCCCAGTCGCCGGGAATATCGTTCATTCTTCTGTATACGATTGCACGGGGGTTATCCCAGGAACGGAATACGGCTGTAACAGCGCCCATCAGCTGCTCTTTTGCATCCTGAGGGAAGTCCTGTCCTAACTCTTTTTTGTATAACTCTTTGTATTTTGCAATTACTTCTTTTAAATCATCAGCTGTTAATTCAGTATCTAACTTATAGCCCTTTGCTTCTTTCACTGATTCCAGAATAGCATCAAACTTCGTCTTACTTACTTCCATAACAACATCTGAATACATCTGGATGAATCTTCTGTAAGAATCATATGCAAATCTCGGGTTTCCGGTTTTCTGTGCAAATCCTTCTACAGCCACGTCATTTAATCCCAGGTTCAGGATTGTATCCATCATGCCCGGCATAGACGCTCTGGCTCCGGAACGAACAGATACGAGCAGCGGATCTGTATTGTCTCCGAACTTTTTACCCTGCATATTCTCTAATTCAACTAAGGCAGCAAAAATCTGATCTTTGATTTCATCAGTTATCTTTTTACCACTGTTATAATAATCGGTACAAGCCTCTGTTGTAACAGTAAAGCCCTGAGGGATTGGCAGTCCTAAATTGGTCATCTCTGCCAAGTTAGCACCTTTGCCACCAAGAAGGTTTCTCATACCTGCATCGCCTTCTTTAAATAAGTAAACCCATTTTGCCATAGTTACTCTTTCCTCCTAAAATGTAATTTAAAATTCTATAGTAAAGTATTTCCAGTTTTTTCCTGGATATACCTCTATATATGTTCACATGTACGCCTGACAAGACGCACACATTTATTGTAACATAACATCTTACATAGTCAAGTATTTTTACGTCGCATTAAGTCTGAAAAAGTCAGGAAAAATACAGTTCAGCCACACTGCTTCCGGCCTGATAGCCGTAGTAATGTGGCTGAACTATAATAAAGCTTATTTTTATTTCCTCTTTTGTTTTTTATTTAGTACAAGATGCCGCGGCAGGCCATTGACCATAATCGGCTGATAGTCTCCCTGTATCAGCGGCTTTACATAGTCCACAAAATCCTTGGTCACATAATCGCCTTCACGGTTCATCCAGTCTCTCGGAACCACCTTCTCCTCATTTGCAATCCGGTGGACATCATAGATTCCTGCCGAACTCATATAAGGGTCATCTGAAACGCGGTCAATGACCACCATCTTGCCGGTATCCCCTTCATCAGCAGCCTTTACCGCGGCACCGCCCACCATAAATGCTTCGTCAATATCCACCCTGGATGCCATATGGGATGCGCTTCGCTGCAAAGTAGAGAATTCCACACTTCTGGCTTTACACCCAATTTCAGCGGAAAAGAAACCGGCCAGGTAAGCAGCCGTGCCCTGAAGCTGTCTGTGGCCAAAGGCATCCACATAGTCTGCACCTCCTGAGAGTTCACACACATAGCGTCCATCTTCCAGCTTCAGACCTTCTGAAACTGCTATTACGATAGAATCCTTCTTCTTCAGAAGAGCACGGATCTTCTTCAGGCATTTTTCCAGATCAAAGGACATTTCGGGAAGGTAAATGAAATCCGGGCCCTCGCATTCCTCGGTCTTTGCCAGAGCGGTTGCACCTGTGAGCCATCCTGCATTTCTTCCCATCACCTCTATGACGGTAATCATTGGTTTACAGTAAGTAAGTCCCAGTGCATCCCGGATGATTTCCTTCGTGGAAGCACCGATGTATTTTGCCGCGCTGCCGAATCCCGGTGTGTGATCTGTCAATGCCAGGTCGTTATCAATGGTCTTCGGCACGCCCAGGAATTTCTGGGGCTGCCCGGTGAGTATTCCATAATCAGAGAGTTTTTTTATCGTATCCATGGAATCGTTGCCGCCTATATAGATAAATGAATCTATGTCCAGACGATTCAGTATCTCAAATACCTTCTCAAAGATTTCCCTGTTCTCATGGATTTCCGGCAGCTTAAAGCGACAGGAACCTAAGAATGCAGAGGGTGTTCTCTTCAAAAGCTCGATATCCAGATCACTGTGTATCTGCGTGGACAAATCCACGTACTGCTCGTCCAGAAGCCCCTGAATACCATGGAGCATTCCATATACCTTATGAAAACCTCTCTCAATGGCATTGCTATAGACTCCTGCAAGTGAAGAATTGATAACCGATGTAGGACCCCCGGACTGCCCTACGATGATATTGCGTTTTTTTGTCATGCTCTTTCCTCCTGTAACATTGATAGTTTTGCACAATCATTATAGGCATTATAACCATGAAACCCACATTTTTACAAGAGATTTTTTTATTAAATTTAAAATCATGTTACTATTCAGCCATAAACCTGCATCTAATTGACGCAGTCCTTATGGATTCATCTTAAATTCAGCATCTGCAGGATACCCTCCTGCTGCTTTTTGCATGGCACGCTGAATACTGTCTCTGGAAGTTCCCCAGTCAGCATCTTTATTCCTGTAGTCATTCTTATCCACAAACCAGTTTACTTCTTCCTCCAGACGCTTCAAATTTCCACGCATCAGCTGAAACAATTGTGGATAAAATTCCGACTTTTGCTTATCATTCAGTTTTTTCTCCCCTACCTCTATAAGATCACGGAAATGCGGCAGAATTCCGGATTCTTCTTATACATATCAAAAAAGGTATCCAGATATCTCTGATAATTGCTTTTAAAGTGATCGCAGACGTAGCAGGAGTTTTCTCTCTCATCCAGCCAGCTGCCAATCGGTGTATCAGCCGCATCCTGAGCCGGATTCGCTTTCTTCAGTCTGGATGTCAGAGAAGATTTTCCGGGTTTAAACGCGTCCATTTGCTTTTTCAGCTCCTGATTCAGTTTTTTCAGATGGGTACTTAAGATAAGGGCGCTTCCAAGCCGGTTCCCGTAATCATACATCATCTTATAATGATGCCGGCAAAATCCCGATTCATCGGTTTTCATCCTGATGTCATCTTCCATATAGGCGGAACCAAGAATAAAAGATATCGCATGCTGCTCTGCTTCCCGTTCCAAAAAGCAAAAAGGACATTCATCCTCTGCCTGAAAAGCATCCATCAGGGGAATTGTTGCTACAGTTTCCTTCATATGTTTTCTCCATCCTGTTCAAACAGCCCACATTCCGTGGGCTGTATATGTCTTCTATGCTGCTGTAAAGCCTTTAATCCCAAAATAGAGCAGAACCAGAATGCCCAATGCAATCCGATACCAGCCAAATACTTTGAAATCATGTTTCTTTATGTAGCCCATCAGGAATTTAATCGCCAGTACGGATACGGCAAAGGCTGATACCATGCCTATAATCAGCACGGAAGCTTCCGTTCCGGTAAAAGAAAATCCGAACTTCAGCAATTTAATGAGGCTGGCTCCAAACATGACCGGAATTGCCAGGAAGAATGTAAATTCCGCAGCCACCTCCCTTGTCGCCCCAAGCAGAATACCACCTATAATTGTGGCACCAGAACGAGAGGTTCCCGGAATCAGCGAAAATACCTGAAAGACGCCTATGAGCAATGCATCCTGGAAAGTAATATCCTTTAAGCGCCGGATACCGGGCTTTCTGTTCTTGTTATAATTTTCTATCACGATAAACAGAACACCATAGATAATCAGCATCAGAGATACTACGAAGTAATTATGGAGATGTTCCTCCATCCAGTCATCCAGCGGCAGTCCGATTACCATGGCCGGAAGACAGGCCACTACAATTTTCAGCCATAAAATGATTTTGTCCATATAAAAGTAATTCGTCATAAAATTCTGGCACCAGGCCAGAGCCTTATTATCACTTGGATTGGCAAACACCGGTTTGTCCGGAGCATGCTTTCTGGTGTGGAACGGCCAGAGCTTTTCTATATAGAGTGCCACGACAGCCAGAATCGCACCCAACTGTATCACCACGTTGAACATCTCCATAAACGCCGGACTCTGTTGTAATTTTATGAACTCGTTTACAAGAATCAGGTGCCCGGTGCTGCTTATAGGCAGCCACTCTGTAATTCCTTCTACAATTCCAAGGAGCAGCACCTTTAACCATTCAATCAGATTCATGTTTAACC
>CAMKHH010000110.1 GCA_946412445.1 uncultured Eubacterium sp. | reverse complement strand
TATTTCGACGGCTACTTTCACTCAGTCGCTACCTTTAAAGGATACATTCAGGGTTTCGGATTTTTTGCTCCTGCAGTTCTCTTTACTGTTCAGTTATTTCAGGTGGTCATACCCCTTCTTCCGGGCTTTCTGGGCTGTATCGTAGGTGCCGTGCTGTTCGGGTCCGCCGGTGGTTTCTGGATCAATTACCTGGGTATCTCTGCAGGCTCCATCATTGCCTTCTTTATTGCAAGAAGATTTGGCTCACATGTGGTACAAGGTCTGATTGGAGAAGCAAACTACCACAAGTATCTGGATTGGACACAAAAGAAATCCTTCTTGTCTATATTTGCACTGGCTATTCTTTTGCCGCTTGCTCCCGATGATATTCTTTGCTTCCTGGCCGGACTCACCCCGATGTCATCCCGGAAATACATCTTTATCATCCTAATCATGAAGCCTTGGTGTATCTTATTCTATAGTATCTTTTTCGCACGTTTTCTTTAACATACAGGTTCTATAAAAATTACCGAAGCTCCGGTAATTTTTTTTGCGTTATTGCCTTTGCAGGAAACACATGATACACTAATATCAGGATTAAAAGTTCGTACGTTTCATGCCCGCATGTAAAAGCACGAACTGCGCATTCTTAAAACAGCAGGAGGAAATTTTATGAACGATTACTATAATAGCAATCCGCAAAGCTATGATTATAACGGTCCGGATGTACCTTATCATCCCCCGGGGTCTCCCGCTATGGCTACAGCTGCGTTAGTCTTAGGGATATGTTCCATCTTATTTTCACTTACCGGTCTCGGTCTTATTCTGGGGGCCATCGGAATTGTTCTGGCTCTGCTTTCCAGAGGAAAAGGACAAATGAATACCTCCGCAAAGGTCGGTCTCGGGTTGTCCGCAGGCGGAGCAGTACTCGGTGTCATTATCATGCTGGGGTCCCTGTTATTTATAACGCATTCTATCACTAAAACCGACTGGGATGATTTTTCGGACTATGTGTATGAATATGATGCCGGAGATCAGGATGGAACGGAAAATTTTTTCAGCGGTATCCTGTGATAAACTAAATTTAAAGCTTGGAGTATAAACATATGGAACAGTCAAAACAATTAAAAATGGATGCCCGCGAGGCGTTAATCGGCAATTATGGAACCTATATTGCCACTTATCTGATATTTACGTTGATCAATACTTTCGTTTATTTATTTTTATACTGGTTTCTGATGCTGGCAGCCTCCCGCTTTTCAGCCATTGCCGGTGTTCTGGTTTCTTTCCTTTTCAGTATTCTGCTGAATCTGCTAAAGATAGGATTAGAAAAATCAGCACTGTCCATAAGCCGACATCAGCCTGTCAACATTGGAGATCTGTTTTACGGGCTGACACATCATCCGGATCGTTTTCTGGTGATCGAGTTTATTAAGGGGCTTGTATATGCAGTATTCACAATCATTCCTGTCTTCGTATTTACAAACTATACATTCACGAAGCAGGGCACAGATATGCTCCTGCAAAGTTCGGATGTAACGGATATACTTTCTTTTGCTTTTCCCTATCTGGGTGGATTTCTGTTAATTACAGGAATCGGTACTCTGATTGCCTCTTTACTTCTTATGCCTCTTCGCCTGTCCACCTTTCTATTGATTGACGACTCGGAGCTTTCGGCTATGAATGCTTTAAAGAAAAGTGCATCTATGATGAGAGGACATATGGGCAGTTACTTTTATCTGAATTATCTGAGTTTTTTAGGGCTTCACCTCCTAAGTTATGTGGGAAGTGGTCTGCCTATGCTCTGGATTTATCCATATAAGCAGGTAACACTTTCCAACTTTTACAACACACTGCGCTCTGCATAATACAGGAAACCTACCACTGGCAGCTTTCCTTGCATACTTTAATATCCGAATCCCCGTATGACGGTATCCTCTATCGTCATACGGGGATTCGAGTATTTCGTCTCCGTTTCTATCTTGAAAAAAGATATCCCATCAGTTCATGTCCCTGGTTCACCTTATTTCCACTGGTTCCGGCCTCTTTTTCATTATAATGCCAGGTATGCTCCCCTGGTGAGCTGCTGTCATACAGCAGATACGGTACAGGATCTGACACATGGGTGCGAAGGCGAACCGGAGTCGGATGATCCGGAAGTACCAGAAGGCGGTAATCCTCTCCGGATGCATCCATCTGCGCCCTGACAGGCGCAAGAATTCTGGTATCCATGCGGTGTATGGCCTCCACTTTCCTACTGACACTGCCCTGATGTCCCATCTCATCGGGTGCTTCCAGATGAATGTAAGCAAAATCATATCCATCTTTCAAAAGTGCGTTCACTGCTGCCTGGGCTTTCCCTTCATAATTTGTGTCAAGACCTCCGTTGGCTCCTTCTACCTTAATATTGGTAATTCCCGTTCCCACGGCAATCCCTTTCAACAAATCCACCGCCGATATCATGACGCCTCTTTTATGGTACTTCTCTGCAAAAGAAGAAAGTGCAGGTCTGGTACCAGCACCCCAGAACCAGAAACTATTAGCAGGATTCAGTCCCTCCGATTTCCGCTTTACATTGATGGGATGATCTTTCAAAATCTCATAACTGCGCTTCTGCATCTGAAGAAGCTTCTTATCCCCTGGCAGATAGGGTGCAATCGTCTGGCCCAGCACATCATGCGGCGGGGTTAACGAAACTACCTGCCCCTTCGACCAAATCAGGCAATGGCGGTAACTGGTTCCTGAATAAAAGTGATAAACCTCGTCTTCCAGTTCTTCTGCCACGGCCTGCAAAAGGACCCTTGCATCTTCCGTGGAAATTTCCGAAGCACTGTGATCTATAATTGTCCTTTCCCCGTAGGGCACATCCTCCTCCGAAAGAGTTACGATATTGCAGCGTAAAGCCACATCCTCAGCACTCATGTTTACCCCTATGCTCAACGCTTCCAATGGAGAGCGTCCCGTATAATACACCTTGGGATCATATCCGATAACAGACAAATTCGCAGTATCTGACCCCGGAGACATGCCCTCAGGAATTGTCTGTACCATTCCGATTTCGGATATCTTCGCTAACGCATCCAGCGTCTGAGTTTCAGCATATTCCAGAGGTGTCTTCCCATCCAGACTTTCAATTGGTTCATCGGCCATCCCGTCTCCCAACATCACAATATATTTCACTTAAACTTCCTCCTGTACAAAACGTTGGTTCAGCCATGTAGTCTGGCGCGAATCATACTGATAATCCCCTCAAGTTTTACTGACTTTTCCCTATACTCTGCTTCCGTCATCTCACCCGTTATAAAACCAAATTCCCCATCCATGCTTGGAATGGATATCGGATCAACTTCTCCAAATGCATGCTCTACAGCAGGCAAAACGCTGGAGGCGTTTCCCCGGATGCGCACAAAGAAACGGCTGGAGACTTCATCCAAAGGCAGCAGCTCCAGTTTTTCGGAATTCCATCCTTCGCCCATCACAGTCTTGTTCAGATTTTTTGCTGCCTCTACTACATCCGCCACCACAGCACTTGCAGTGGGCAGTTTCCCTGCTCCTCTTCCGTAAAACATGGCATCTCCAAGCATGTTGCCATGGATTGAAATCGCATTGAAAACTCCGTTGACACTATACAGTGAATTCGCCGGGTCAATCATAACGGGGCTTACCATAGCATAGGTGCCTTTTTCCGTACGGCGGCTGATTGCCAGAAGTTTTATACTGACTCCAATTGTCTGAGCATATTTAATATCAGCTGCCGTTATCCTGGTAATTCCCTCTGTGTAGATATCCTTATAATCCACATAATTCCCAAACGCCAGAGATGACAGAATTGCAATCTTACGGCAGGCATCGTATCCTTCGACATCTGCTTCGGGATTTCGCTCTGCATACCCCTTATCCTGGGCCTTTTTCAGAACCTCCTCAAATCCGGAACCGTCGCTTGCCATTTTGCTTAAAATATAGTTTGTAGTTCCATTTAGGATACCGGAAACCTCATCGATTTTATCTGCAGTCAGGGATTGATATAAAGGACGAATAATCGGGATCCCCCCCCCACAACTGGCCTCAAATAAAAAGTTTACATGATGCTCCCTGGCAGTCTGCAGCAAATCTGTTCCATGCTGCGCCACCAGTTCTTTATTTGATGTGCATACACTCTTTCCATTTTCCAGGCATCTCTTCACAAAGTTAAAAGACGGATTCAGCCCTCCCATCACCTCTACTACAACATTCACTTCCGGATCATTAACAATGGTTTCAAAGTCATGTACCAAGACCTTTTCCACCGGATCTCCGGGAAACTCTCTCAGATCCAAAACATACTTAAGTTCTATGTCCTGGCCCACGCTCTTATTAAGTACTTCCTGATTCTGACGGAACACTTCCACAACTCCGGATCCTACGGTCCCATAACCTAAAACTGCTACTTTTATCATGCGATTCTCACTCCCTGCCTAATATTTTAAAATAATGAACGCCATCCTTTTTCTCAATACTGCCCATCATGGCGGCAGCATCTCCTACCTCCGGTGCTATATCCACACTTATAGTAAGTGTAGCCACTCCATTAAGCGGTATGGACTGATGTATGGTCAAAACATTGCCGTGGTATCTGGCAATGGTTTTTAAAACCCCCGACAACAGTCCCGGTTCATCGTCCATCTGCAGTATAAATGTAATTGTCTTCCCCTTCGCATTGTCATGAAAAGGAAAAATATCATCTTTATACTTATAAAAGGAGCTTCGGCTGATCCCCACTCTTTCTGTGGCTTCCTGTACCGTAAGCTCTTTTTTTTCCATCAGGCTCTTGGCTTGTAATACCTTCAGCAGAACTTCTGGAATTGCCTTTTCTTTTACAACGTAATATTTGACTGTATCTTTCATGCTACCTCCTCTCCATCTGTTCGCCAACGGAAAACATTTGTACTCACTGTAAAGATACTAACATATTTTGTTTGATTCTGCAATTAAAATTTGGAAAGAAAAATAAAAGGACAGCTCTGCGCCGGGAATCCGATTTCCCTTACAGAACTGCCCTCTCTTCATTTTCTGTAAATCAGCAGCAGCTGAACCGCCCCTTACTTATGGTATAGCACAAAAGCTTCATAGGGTTTCAATTCCAGAGTTCCCTCATAACACCCTCTTTCGTAATTTGCAATCAAACACTCTGCTTTTGAAAATTCAGAAGGTATCTGAATATTGCATCTGCTCTCATTGTAATTGCAGACCACAAGGAGCCGCTGATCATCCAATGTTCGGGTATATGCAAAGATATTCTCATCTTCCGCCAGCTGCAGTTCGTACTTTCCATATACAACAACCGAATATTCTTTACGAAGTTTTATCAACTTTTGATAATAGTAAAACACAGAATTTGGATCTTCCAAT
>CAMKHH010000109.1 GCA_946412445.1 uncultured Eubacterium sp. | reverse complement strand
GGTTGCACACAAAGGACGCACCTGGTTTGAAATCCTGGTAAATGGGGTCACAGCCCATGCCAGCACACCGTGGAAAGGGGCAGATGCAATTGCAGCAATGGCAGAAATTATCTCAAGCATCAGAAATAAGATTGCTGACTGTCCTGTACACCCGGAGCTTGGTAGTTCTACAGTTACCTTCGGTCAGATTGAAGGAGGATATCAGCCTTATGTTGTTCCTGACTCCTGCAAGGTCTGGATGGATATGCGTCTGGTTCCGCCTACGGATACAAAAGCCGCAATTGCCATTGTAGAGGCTTCAATAACAGAGGCAAAAAGAAAGATACAGGGGATAACCGCTTCCTGGAATATCACAGGTGACAGACCTTATGTGGAAAAGGATGAAAACTCATTTCTTATTAAAAAACTGAAAGAAGCCTGTGAAATACAAAAGGAACTGGCAGAGATATCCATTTTTACCGGATATACGGATACGGCAGTGATTGCAGGAGCCTTAAACAATCATAACTGTATGTCTTATGGGCCTGGAAAACTGGAGATGGCGCATAAGCCGGATGAATATGTGCCTGTCGAAGACATACACCGCTGCGAGGAAGTACTCTGGAGACTGGCGGAAAATATTATATTTGAAAAACAGGCGGCATCTGTGTTAATATCATAGATATACTACGGAGGATTTGAAAGATGGAAGCATATAAACAGGAATTTATCGAATTTATGGTGGACAGCCAGGCTCTGAAATTTGGTGATTTTACATTAAAAAGCGGCAGAAAATCCCCCTTTTTTATGAATGCAGGAGCCTATGTAACAGGTACGCAGCTTAAGAAGCTCGGTGAGTATTATGCCAGGGCTATCCATGATAACTATGGATTGGATTTTGATGTTCTCTTCGGGCCTGCTTATAAAGGAATCCCCCTTTCCGTGGCAACTTCCATGGCGATAAGCGACCTTTACGGGGCTGATATCCGCTACTGTTCCAATCGAAAGGAAGTAAAGGATCATGGGGATACCGGAATCTTACTGGGAAGCAAGATTAAAGATGGCGACAGAGTCGTGATTATCGAGGATGTGACAACTTCGGGCAAATCTATCGAGGAAACCTTTCCGATTATACAGGCGCAGGGAGAGGTAGATATCAAGGGACTGATTGTATCCCTGAACCGCATGGAAAGGGGCAAGGGAGAAAAGAGTGCTCTTGAGGAAATTCAGGAAAGATATGGTTTCCCGGCACATGCAATTGTGAGCATGGCCGAAGTGACAGAAGCGCTGTATAATAAGCCCTGTAGAGGGAAGATTATCATAGACGACAAGATGAAGGCGGCTATAGACGCATATTACGTAGAATATGGCGTAAAATAATCATAACGATGTGATCAGTACAACCATTGAGGAGCGTATTTAGATGAATGAGAAGATATATAAAACTATGAAGTCGGTTGGTAGCGGCAATATTGCACTTGGAATTATTGTTTTGGTGACCGGAATAGCTTCCGGTATCCTGATGATTGTAAATGGAGCATTGCTTTTAAAGAAAAAAAGTGAAATTACGTTTTAACTGCAGAGTCGTCAAGGGACTGATACCAGAAGGTACCGGTCCTTAAAGTCGTTTTAGAAGGGATTCATTTTGAAGACAGAAACTAAGAAAGCAGTTCGTCTGTTGGGACGTATTTTTTTTATTATATATATATTGGCTCTTGTCTATTTTTTATTTCTTTCTGAAGAATATGGCAGACGGTCGATGCAAAATGAGGATTACCATTACAATCTGATTTTATTTCGGGAAATCAGAAGATTCTGGGTTCACAGGGACAAGGTAGGAGCTGTGGCGGCATTTCTGAATATATCCGGCAACATCATAGGATTTCTTCCATTTGGTTTTATCCTTCCGGTGATACATCGCAATCTGAAGAATTTCTGGCTTGTAACATTGCTTGGACTGGCATTAAGCCTTATTGTAGAGACTATGCAGCTGGTGCTTAAGGTTGGATGCTTCGACGTGGATGATCTGTTACTGAATACAGTCGGCGCATCCCTGGGCTATATGATATTTCTTATTTGCAATAGAATCAGGAGGTTTTTCTATGAAAAAGTTTAAGTATTCGTTTGCACCGGATGCCAATGCCAGGGGAGGAGTGGAAGCTACGGCGGCTGCAGGTATTTCGCTGTTTTTTCTGCTGGTGGCTTCGGTCATATCCTTTGCGTTGGAAGGTGAAGGCGGAGCTGTACTGGGAGCCGTGGGTCTGTTCTCTTTTCTGGTATCCGCTTATGGATTTTATCTGGGGATTAAAAGCTTTTCGGAGAAGCATGTGAATCACAGATATAGTATTATCGGTTCTATGTCGAGCGGTATACTGGCTGTGCTGTGGCTGGGTCTGTTTCTGCTTGGAGTTTCGTAAATCGTGAAGAAAATGTCAGGAGGATTATGTTATGGATGAATTATTAGAAGAACGTTATGTGCTTGCGATGGAGCGGGTTACTCAAATCAGTCAGGAGGCAGAGACTGCACCGGAATTTAAAGAATTTTTTATGAGAGAAGCCAGATTTCTGCTTCATATGGACGAGCTTCGTAAGCTGGTCCGGGAAAGCCGTTTTAAGGAGATGCCCCTGATACAGCTGCGGGAATTCAACAGGGGGCTTTATGAAGAAGTATTGCCGGAAAATTATGAGACCTGTTATGGAAACCCAGCATATGCTGCCAAACAGTTCGGAAAAGACTATGGACAGGTATTGAGTGTACTTTACATGGAGCTGCGTGGGATGATTGTTCATGCTTATGAACAACGTCTCTGGGATATGGGAATTGGCCTTGAACTGTTTCTGGAAATTTATCATATGTTTGCAGCAGACGGATATCCGGAGGTTAAGTATCTGAAGGAAAGTATCTATTGGTATATGAGTGATTATGCAGATGAACTGATGCAGCAGAATGTGGACGGTGTGGTCGATCCCAGTCAGCAGTTTGCTGTTGATATCATCATGGAGGCAGACCTGACAGACGTCCGCTATCTTTATCAGTTTGGCGAATATATAACGGAGTCGGAAGAGAAAACAGCCACCTTTTTGAATACGCTTCCGGCAGAAGAGATCGATGCCATGGCCCGGACATACACGGAAGGGTATCGTATTGGATTCATCGCAGGGAATAAGCCTCTGGAGAAGAAAAGGACAGTGAATATCCGATATATACTGGGCTTTGAGAGAATTGTGCGGGCCGCCATCAGACAGTTTGCCGACATGGGTCTTCAGGCTACGATATACCGGACCCCGGTTCATATTATTCAGAAAAACAGAAAAGGCCGGAACGGCTATTATGGTGCAGTTCCCAATCCGCAATTTGATTTTGACCACAGAAATGATGCGGCTTTATTTATGGATAAAGATTTTGTTCAGCGAAAGCTGCGTGCGCTCCAAAACGCTTATGAAAATCAAAAGGAAAAGGCGGCGGAACACGGGGGACCGGCGGTCATGGAAATCTTTGGAGGCAGGCCATTTGAGCCTGAAGCATGTAAAGATGCACTTTCCTATAGCCCGGAGCAGCAAAAGATTCAGGTGCAGTATGACCTGGAAGCCGGACAAATCGTGAACCGCTATATCATCGGAGAGGAACGCAGCTTTACGATTATCGCTTATCCGGTGCCTGAAATCGGTGATCATTTTGAAGAGATATTCAGGGAAACGGTGAAGGTTAATACGCTGGATTATAAAAAATATCAGAGAATTCAGCAATGTATTATAGATGTTCTGGATCAGGGAAGCAGAGCCCATATTGTGGGAATGAACGGGAACAGAACAGACCTTACAGTGCAGTTCCACGAATTGCAGGATGCCGGTAAGCAGACAAATTTTGAAAATTGCGTTGCGGATGTAAATATTCCTGTGGGTGAAGTATTTACATCGCCGGTTTTAAAGGGAACAGAAGGGTTGCTTCATGTCAGTAAGGTATTTCTGAATGAACTGAATTATGTGGATCTGGAGATTCATGTTAAGGATGGCATGATTCAGGATTACAGCTGCAGAAACTTTGATGATGAGGAAGCAAATCTCAACTATATAAAAGAAAATGTGCTGTTTAACCACGAAAGTATTCCTATGGGAGAATTTGCTATTGGGACTAATACCACTGCCTATATGATGGCTAAGAAGTATCAGATTGGAGATAAGCTTCCGATTCTGATTGCGGAAAAGATGGGACCGCATTTTGCATTTGGAGATACCTGCTATAGCTGGCAGGAGGATTCCCCTGTGTACAATCCGGACGGAAAAGAAATAATTGCCAGAGATAATGAGACCTCTCTGCTGAGAAAAACAGATGTAAGCAAGGCATATTTCGGATGCCACACGGACATTACTATTCCCTATGATGAACTGGGATTGATTGAGGTTGAAAAACCGGATGGCAGTAAAGTTGAGATCATCCGGAACGGCAGGTTTGTATTGGAAGGCACGGAAGAACTGAATGAACCGCTGGATGAATACCTATGATAGAACAGAGAAACTGCCGGTGGCAGTTTCTCTGTTCTATCATTTACATCTGTATGCGATGATTGCCACTTTTCCTTTTCCGGGATGTTTTTTGATCACGTATTTCTCGGGAAATGCTTCGAGCAGTTTTGTCAGTTTGATGAAGCCGAATGTTCTCACGTCGAAATCCGGTTTCGCTCTCTTGATATACTGCCCTGCGAGACTGACATTGACATACCCGTCATCATCCTGGAACTTGTCAGATGCGATTTTTAACAGCTTGTGTATTTCATTGATATCGTTTGTGCCGTCATTATTATCGCTTGTCTCAGCATCAGGGACAGTTCCTTTTGATTTACCATTATTGGCTTCACCCTTCTTAGAGACTTTTTCAGATTCCGTATTGAGATTTTCCAGAAAAATAAATTCATCACAGCTGTTTCTGAAAGCTTCCGGTGTTTTCTTTTCACCGACACCTATTACATATACGCCGGATTCATGCAGCGTAATTGCAAGCGGTGTATAATCACTGTCACTTGCGACAATTACAAATCCATCATAAAGGTCTTTATGAAGCAAGGATATGGTATCAATGACGAGAGCCATATCTGTTGCATTCTTACCGGAAGTATAGTCAAATTGCTGCTGAGGTCTGATGGCCAGTCTCATGATTTCGTTTTCCCAATTTTTTAGAGTGTCTTTTTTCCAGTTTCCGTAGGCTCTTTTCACTACAATACGCCCATGCGTAGATATCTCCTGTATGACATCCTCAAGCTTTGACAATTGTGTGTTGTCTGCATCAATTAGAAGTGCAATTCGTTTTAAGTTTCTCATAATTCTCCTTTCTTAATCCCATTGTAAATGACAATGAAACAGAAAGCAATATATAATCTTCTTGACAAGTATCCAGGAGTTAAGTATTATAAA
>CAMKHH010000108.1 GCA_946412445.1 uncultured Eubacterium sp. | reverse complement strand
ACCTATGTTGGGCCGATGACGGCATCAATCCTGACCGGCAGCCTTGTGGTCGAGAGAATTTTTGCAATTGGCGGATTGGGCTCCAAATTTGTGGACAGCATTACGAACAGGGATTACCCGTTGATTATGGGAGTGACGATTTTCCTTGCAGTTCTTATGGTTACCATAAATCTTATTACAGATATTGTTTATAAGATAATTGATCCCAGGATTAAACTGGATTAGAAGGAGACGAATGATGGATAATACAGAAAATAAGACAAACCAGATGCCAAAAAAATCTCCCCTAAGTATGCAGATTGACTTGAAGAAGTTTGAAAAAGCGACAGATGAGGAAAAACACCAGCAGGAAGTTATGAGTGAATCCGCATCATTTTTTAAGGATGGCATGAGAAGACTGAAGAAAAATCCTCTGGCGGTAGGAAGTATCGTCGTGCTGATTGTAATCCTGCTGATGATTATCGTGGCACCTCGCATCGTACCTTATAAATATTCGCAAATTATCAGCGTAGAAGGAAAGCGTGATAAGACTGCAATCAATATGGCGCCCTTCCATTATTCGGATTTGGAAAAAAAATATATGGATAATGGGGGAAAAGTATTTCCTCATATCATGGGTACCGATGAGTTAGGACGTGATTACTTTATGCGTGTCGTTTACGGAACCAGAATCTCTTTAGCAGTCGGTGTTTTTGCCAGTGTGCTGGTGTTGCTTATAGGGGTGCTTTATGGCAGTATCTCAGGTTATTTTGGGGGCAGGGTTGATTTAATCATGATGCGTATTGTAGATATGATATATTCGCTTCCTGATTTGCTTATGATTATTCTGCTGTCAGTGGTGCTTAATGAAATTCTGAATCTGGATAGTATCCCGTTTTTGAAAAGTTTGGGAACCAATATGATCTCACTGTTTATTGTATTTGGACTGCTGTACTGGGTAGGCATGGCAAGACTGGTCCGTGGCCAGATTCTGACCATTAAAGAAAATGAATATGTACTGGCAGCCCGGGTAAGCGGAGCAAAACCGAAGCGCATTATACGGAAGCACATTCTTCCGAACTGTATCAGTGTCATAATTATTTCAGGGGCGCTGCAGATTCCCACGGCTATATTTACTGAAAGCTTCTTAAGTTTCATAGGTCTTGGGGTGAAGGCTCCCATGCCTTCTCTGGGATCACTGGCCAGCCTGGCCAGAGCAGGGATCACCACATATTCTTATAAGCTGATTTTCCCGGCGATTATGATAGCACTGATAACATTGTCATTTAATCTATTGGGAGACGGTCTGCGTGATGCATTTGATCCCAAATTAAGGAGGTAAGAAATATGAGTGAGAATATATTAACGGTAAAAAATCTCTACACCTCCTTTACGACAGAAAAAGGTGAGGTGATGGCCGTAAACGGGGTATCCTTCAATCTGGACAGAGGGAAAATCCTGGGAATTGTAGGAGAATCCGGTTCGGGGAAAAGTGTGACTGCTTATTCCATCATGCAGATTCTTGAAAAGAATGGAACTATAAAGAGCGGTGAGGTATTATATAAAGGTGAGGATATTACAAAATACTCTGAGGAGCAGTTAAGAAAGTTCCGGGGGAAATGCTGCTCAATTATTTTCCAGGATCCGATGACCAGCCTGAATCCGGTGTTCACTATCGGTAGTCAGATACGAGAGGCAATTGAACTTCATACACCCAGAAAGGGAAAAGAGGCGATTGACCGTGCAGTAGAGATGCTGACTTTAGTAGGCGTTAATGAACCAAAGAAGAGAATTAAGCAATACCCCTATGAATTGTCAGGTGGGATGCGTCAGCGTGTAATGATTGCCATGGCGCTGGCCTGCGAACCGGATATTCTGATTGCCGATGAACCAACCACAGCGCTGGATGTAACCATACAGGCACAGATTCTGGAATTGATGCAGAACTTACAGAAAAAGCTGGGAATGGCCATTATTATGGTAACCCATGATCTTGGCGTTATTGCCGATATGTGTGATGAAATCATTGTGATGTATGGCGGTCGTGTCTGTGAAAGAGGTACAGCGGATGATATTTTCTATCGTCCCCACCATGAGTATACGAAGGGACTGCTTCGCTCCATACCGAATGTGGATCGGATTGGTGAAAAACTGCTGCCGATTCCGGGGTCACCGATTAACTTGCTGAATATGCCAAAAGGCTGCGCATTCTGCCCAAGATGTGAGAATGCCATGAAAATATGCCTGGAGGAGCAGCCACCGGAGATGCAGATGCCGGATGGCCACTATGCTTCTTGCTGGCTGAATGTAAAGACATCGATGGAAGCGGAGGAAGGAGCCGTTAAAGATGAATAAAAACTATGTACCTGATAAAGATAATCTGATTGAAGTCAATCAGTTAAAGCAGTATTTTCCAATTAAGGTCGGAGTAGGGAAAACGATCCCGCTTAAGGCAGTGGATGGGGTTTCATTTGCAATAAAGCCCGGTGAGACACTGGGACTTGTGGGCGAATCGGGATGCGGGAAGACAACCGTTGGACGTTCTCTGCTGAGACTTTATACACCCACAGGGGGAGATGTATTTTTTGATGGAAGACGGGTGGATGCAAAAAGCATCGCCTCCATGCGTAAGGATATGCAGATGGTGTTTCAGGATCCCTATTCTTCTTTAAATCCCCGTATGACGGTGGAAGATATCATAGGAGAACCTCTGGATGTACATAAATTGTACAATTCTAAAGGGGAACGCAGGGATAAAATCTTAAGTCTGATGGAACTGGTTGGTCTGAATGCAGAGCATGCTACTCGTTATGCACATGAGTTTTCCGGCGGACAGCGGCAGCGTATCGGTATCGCCAGGGCATTGGCCACAAACCCAAGATTTATTGTCTGTGATGAGGCGGTCAGCGCTCTGGATGTCTCCATACAGGCGCAGGTAATTAATATGTTTGAAGAGCTGCAGGCAAAACTGGGCGTTGCGTATTTGTTTATTGCACATGACCTTTTGGTGGTACACCATATCTCGGACCGGATTGCAGTAATGTATCTGGGCAGAATTGTGGAAATTGCAGACTCGAATGAATTGAATGCTCATCCGATTCATCCCTATACACAGTCACTTTTGAGTGCTGTTCCTTATCCCGATCCGAAGAAGGCAAAAGAAAAGCATCGGATTGTTCTGGAAGGGGATGTTCCAAGCCCCTTGCATATGCCCACAGGCTGTGCATTCCGCACCCGTTGTAAATATGCAACCGAGCAGTGTGCGAAGGAGTGCCCGCAGCTTACTGACCGGGGGGATGGACATCGGGTTGCCTGCTGGAATAAGTAAATATAGATAAAACTAAGTTTTTATTTCCCTTTTTAAGGGATTTAAGATAATTCACCAAATAAAAAACAAGGAGGAAATAAGTTATGAAAAAGCGTTTCGTAGCAGCACTGCTGACATCTGTGATGGTACTCGGCTCTTTGGCCGGATGCGGATCCGGAGCAGGAAGCAGTTCAGAATCAAAGAGTGATACAGCAGAGGACAGTACATCTGAAAGCAGTACATCCGCAGCAGAGGAGCATGGCCCATCCAGTGAGGCTGCACCAGCCTGGGAGGAGTATAATACACTGATTGCCGATATCAAGAAAGAGACGGATTTGGCAAAACGTGAAGAGATGATGCATCAGGCTGAGGATATGATGATGGATACCTGGGCAGTTGTTCCGCTGTATTATTACAACGATGTATATATGCAAAAAACAGATGTAACCGATATTTATACAAACTTATTTGGATTTAAGTATTTTACATCCGCAAAGGCTCCGGGCAATAAAATGTCCGCACAGCTTGCTTCAGAACCGGCAAAACTGGATCCGGCCTTAAATTCAACCGTAGATGGCGGCTGCCTCGCAATACTTGCATTTGCCGGATTGTATACTTATGATGCGGATGGAAAGCTTGTTCCCGATCTGGCGGAAAGCTATGAGATGAGCGATGACGGACTTACTTATACCTTTACACTGAAAAGCGATCTGAAGTGGTCCGATGGTGATACTCTGGACGCTAATGATGTAGTGTATAGCTGGAACCGTCTGGTGGATCCCAATACGGGTGCTGATTATTCTTATCTGGCTGATGGAATCGTTAAAAAGGATGATGGCACGCTTGATATTACAGCCTCTGAAGATGGCAAGACCTTTACAGTAAAGCTAATCGCACCTTGCGCATACTTTATTGATTTGTGCGCATTTCCGGCCTTCTTCCCCGTTCCTCAGCAGAGTGTTGAAGCTGCACCGGACGCCGCAACAAATCCGGGTGCGTGGTGCGTGGAAGCTGGATTTGTAAGCTCCGGCCCGTTTGTGAGCACAGAGTGGAAACACGATGAATCCATGACTTATAAAAAGAATCCGAATTATTACGCAGCAGATAAAGTTTCATTGGATGAAATCAGCTTTATGCTGAGCGCTGATGATACGGCTGTATTAAATGCCTTTAAGGATAATTCCCTTCAGTTTATCGATACAATCCCGACCGATGAGATGGCCAATGTGAAGAAATTAGATGAATTCTACAAGGTGCCGACTTTAGGAACATACTACAGTGGATTTAATGTAAACAGTGATCTTTTTAAAGGGAAAACTGTGCAGCAGGCCAAGGATATCAGACATGCACTTTCACTGCTGATTGACCGTCAATATATCGTAGACAGTATTGCACAGGCTGAGCAGGAAGTAGCAAATACTTTTGTTCCCACTGGCATGACAGACGGCAACGGTGGAGAATTCCGTGTAAATGATGATGCTTATACCTATCCGGATAAAGAAAACGTGGGTTACTATGATCCGAAGGCAGTAGATGTTGAGCAGGCAATCGAACTGCTGAAAGGTGCCGGCTACAAATTTGATGACAGCGGAATGCTTTCTTCTGAGACTCCAATCTCAATGACATACCTGACCAATGATTCTCAGGGGAATGTTAAGATTGGCGAAGCAATCCAGCAGGATTTTGCAGCAATCGGGATAACACTTGATGTGGAGACTCGTGAATGGTCTGTATTCCTTGAGGAAAGAAAACAAGGGAAGTTTGATTTCTGCCGGGAGGGATGGCTCGCAGATTATAACGACCCGATCAACATGCTTGAGATGTGGGAGACAGAATCCGGCAACAACGATATGCAGTTCGGAAGGTAAGTATCCTTTAAGACAAGCATTATAACAGACGAATATAAAGACAGGGA
Organism: uncultured Eubacterium sp.; assembly: GCA_946412445.1. Taxonomy (GTDB): domain Bacteria; phylum Bacillota; class Clostridia; order Lachnospirales; family Lachnospiraceae; genus Novisyntrophococcus. The sequence goes on along the minus strand of CAMKHH010000108.1, from coordinate 210 downwards.
GACTGCCCGGAATGAATCAGACGTTCATACCGGGCAGGTTTTCTGTTTAAATCAAAAAAAGTCCTTGCATTACTTGATTTACGATGATATAATATAAAGCGACCTTTTGCGCGGATTTTTGGATTAACCCACTGAAAACTGTTCAAAAGTGTGAAACTTATTTGCTTTTTAACGTTTAAGAAAGGAGGATTCATCATGAAGGTAAGATCT
>CAMKHH010000107.1 GCA_946412445.1 uncultured Eubacterium sp. | reverse complement strand
TATATACGACAAGAGGTGATTGCATGATTAAAAAAGAGATGATAGCAATGCTGCTTGCAGGTGGTCAGGGCAGTCGTTTAGGTGTACTTACACAGAATGTTGCAAAGCCTGCGGTTGCATTTGGCGGAAAATATCGTATTATAGACTTTCCGCTCAGTAACTGTATTAATTCAGGTATCGATACAGTCGGCGTTCTTACCCAATATCAACCCTTGCGACTCAATACCCATATAGGAATCGGCATTCCCTGGGATTTGGATAAAAACGTTGGCGGTGTTACGGTACTACCCCCATACGAGAGGAGTACAAACAGTGAGTGGTACACTGGAACGGCAAATGCAATCTACCAGAACATGGATTTTATGGAGAATTATAATCCGGACTATGTTCTAATTTTATCAGGTGACCACATCTACAAAATGGACTATGAGGTGATGTTGGATTTTCACAAAGCCAACAAGGCGGATGTTACAATCGCCTGTATGCCGGTTCCGATTGAAGAAGCCAGCCGTTTTGGAGTCATGATCACGGATGGCAGCGGTCGTATTACGGAGTTTGAGGAAAAACCGGAGCATCCCAGAAGCAATCTGGCTTCTATGGGAATTTATATCTTCAGCTGGCCGGTATTAAAAGAAGCACTGCATGCACTGAAGGAGCAGACAAGCTGCGACTTTGGCAAACATGTTCTTCCATACTGCAGGGATAATGGCAAAAATTTGTTTGCCTATGAGTACAAAGGCTACTGGAAAGATGTGGGGACTCTCGGTTCTTACTGGGAAGCTAATATGGAACTGATTGATATCATTCCCGAGTTCAATCTGTATGAGGAATTCTGGAGAATATATACAAAGGGAGATGTGATACGCCCTCAGTACGTATCCGGTGAAGCCATTATTGATCGAAGCATTATCGGCGAAGGGACTGAGATTTGTGGAGAAGTACATAATTCGGTGATAGGCGCGGATGTCTACATTGCGAAGGGAACTGTGGTGCGGGATTCCATTATCATGCGGCACAGCAGAATCGGTGAGGGAACACAGATAGACAAGTCAATTATAGCGGAGAACGTTAAAGTTGGCGCTAATGTACAGATGGGAGTTGGTGAGGAACAGCCGAATGTGCTGAAGCCTGATGTATACTCCTTTGGACTTGTTACTGTTGGTGAGAATTCCGTTATTCCTCCCAATGTACGGATTGGGAAAAATACCGCCATCGTTGGAGAGACCACTCCGGAGGATTATCCGGATGGGGAACTGGTATCCGGCGGTGTGATTCGAGAGAAGGGCGGTGAATGATATGAGAGCACTGGGTATTATTTTAGCAGGCGGCAATAACAATAAGATGAAAGAGTTATCTAATAAGAGGGCAATTGCAGCCATGCCTATTGCAGGTAGTTACAGGAGTATAGACTTTGCCCTGAGCAATATGGCAAACTCTCATATTCAGAAAGTGGCGGTTTTAACACAATATAATGCGAGATCCTTGAATGAACACCTGAGCTCTTCAAAATGGTGGGATTTTGGACGCAAGCAGGGAGGAATGTATGTATTCACGCCCACGGTCACAGTTGGAAACAGTTGGTGGTACCGAGGCACGGCGGATGCAATTTACCAGAATCTGTCCTGGCTCAAGCAAAGTCATGAACCATATGTCGTGATCGCTTCCGGAGACGGAATATACAAGCTGGATTATAATAAAGTTCTGGAATATCATATTTCAAAGAGGGCAGATGTCACTGTAGTTTGTACGGAATGCAGGGAGGCGGATACCAGCCGGTTTGGTGTCCTGAAGATGAATGAGGATTGCCGGATCGAAGAATTTGATGAGAAGCCCATGGTTTCGCAGTCAAATCTTATATCAACAGGTATTTATGTCATTCGCAGAAGGCAGCTGATAGAACTGATAGAACGCTGCGCACAGGAAGATCGTCACGACTTTGTAAAGGATATTCTGATACGATATAAGAATCTGAAAAGAATCTATGGTTATAAGATCAATACGTATTGGAGCAATATTTCTACGGTGGAATCGTATTATAACACGAATATGGACTTCTTAAAGCCGGAAGTACGGGAATATTTCTTTGGAGAATATCCGGGTATTTATTCCAAAATTGATGATTTGCCGCCTGCTAAGTATAATCCCGGCAGCTGTGTAAAGAACAGCCTGATTGCCAGCGGCTGTATTATCAATGGACATATTAAAAATTCAGTGATTTTTAAGGATGTGTATGTGGGTAATAATTGTGTAATTAAGAACTCTATTGTGTTAAATAATGTTTACCTGGGAGATAACACTCATATTGAAAACTGTATTGTGGAGAGTCGTGGCACGATCAGGGCAAATTCATACTATTGCGGAGAAGATGGTATCAAAATTGTAGTGGAGAAGAACGAAAGATATGCGATCTGAAAACTGCGATCTGAAAAAACTGCTAAGGGGGCAAAAATCGATATGAACATTACAGACGTAAGGGTACGTAAGGTTACAAAGGATGGTAAGATGAAGGCGGTTGTTTCCATAACAATCGATGACGAGTTTGTAGTACATGACATCAAAGTGATTGAAGGGGATAAGGGGCTTTTTATCGCCATGCCGAGTCGTAAGGCAACAGATGGAGAGTATCGGGATATCGCCCACCCCATCAATTCCGAGACCAGAGACCGCATTCAGAACATTATTCTGGACAGGTATGAGCAGGTGATGAGTGAGAGTGTAGTGGACGAGGCTCTATAGAGCAACATAAAGCTGAAAAGCCGCTCATTGCGGACACGCCGGCTTTCGAACAGCACAATGGAGTATATAAAAGGATTACTGTACATGATAGATGGTGGCAGTAGTCCTTTTAGATACCAAAGTATGCAAGGAAAGCTGCCAGTGGCAGGTTTTCTGTATTTACCTTGAAAATTGGAACAGCGTTCTTTATAATGATACTAGCCAAAGCAAAAATAAGAGAAAGCAAAGGATGGATATGCAATGATTGCTTTACCAGAAGAGTTCCTGACTCGTATGCGGCAGATGCTTGGGGAGGATTATAAAGAATTTATTTTGAGTTATAACCAGCCACGTCAGTATGGGCTGCGTGTCAATACACTGAAAATTACACCTGGAGAATTTCAAACCATTAGCCCTTTTCCGGTGAAGCCAATCCCCTGGGTGGAGAATGGCTTTTATTATCCTGAAGATATTCACCCTGCACAGGATCCCTACTATGCGGCTGGCTTGTATTATCTTCAGGAACCTTCGGCCATGACACCGGCCGGCCGCCTTCCCATAGCGGACGGTGACAGAGTTCTCGATCTTTGCGCAGCTCCCGGAGGAAAAGCGACAGAGTTGGCGGCCCGTCTTAAAAATACAGGTACTTTGGTGGCAAATGATATAAGCAATTCCAGAGCCAAAGCGCTCCTTCACAATCTGGAACTTTTTGGGGCGGGGAATATCTTTGTGACGAACGAAAAACCGGGCAACTTATCCCGGGCTTTTGAAGGGTGGTTTGATAAAATTCTGGTAGATGCCCCGTGCTCAGGAGAAGGGATGTTCCGAAAAGCACCGGAGGTTGCAAAAACCTGGGGGATTGACCGCCCTGAATACTTTGCTAACATACAGAAGGATATCATGGCTAACGCCGTTAAGATGCTGGGAAGCGGAGGAATGATGCTATATTCTACATGCACATTTGCTCCACAGGAGAATGAAGGCTCCGTATCATGGCTTTTGAAGCATTTTCCGGAGATGGAATCATATGAGAAATTCGGGCCGGGGATACCAAAATGGGGTGACGGCAGACCGGAGTTGAAAAAATGTGTTCATATCTGGCCTCACCATATGGAGGGAGAAGGGCATTTTTTGGCGCTGTTACGTAAAAGGGAAGTGGGGAATACAGTGATTCCATCTCTTTTAGCTCCCTTAAGGCTGGACAAAAGTGAAAAGCTTCTGCTGGAAGAATTCGTGAAGGATATGGGAATCAACATTGCAACAGACCATATTGAAGCTCGTAATGGAAAGGTGTACCTGATACCGGATTTGCCCGAACAGGTGAAAGGGCTTCATTTTATCCGCAACGGCCTTTTTCTTGGTACCTTAAAAAAGAATCGGTTTGAGCCGTCCCAGTGCTGGGCCATGGCGCTGTCAGCAGACAAATGCTCTCAGAGTATTTGCCTGCCCAGAGGTGATGAGCGTATCGAAAGATATCTGCGCGGAGAGACAATCCAGGCGAAACAAGAAGCGGAGAGACTGGAAAATGGATGGAAACTGATCTGTGTCGATAAGTTTTCTTTAGGTTGGGGGAAACTGTTGAATGGTGTCATAAAAAACAAGTTCTTGTGTTCATGGAGAACGAATTGAGGAAGATATTGTGCTAATCTGTCCTATAATGATACGAAAATGCGACAAAATATTACAGTAATATTAAGAGAGATTAAAAAAAGCTTTCGTTTTTTACATCTGTGTGATATAATCAATGGCACGGGGAATAGCGGATATGCCAGAAGGGGAACTACGAGGTGTAAAGATGAGAGATAAAAAACGATTTTGCGCGATAGTTGTGGCGTTGCTTCTGACGATGTCAGTTGTACCAGGCTATGCGGCAACAACCCAGGAGAAAATCTCTGATGCGCAGACACAGAAAAAATCAACTGAGTCAACGCTGGAGGATACAAAATCAAAGATCGCTGTTCTTGAGTCGAAAAAAAACCAGTCGGAGTCATACTTATCGGATTTAAGTCAGCAGCTTGCCGAATTGCAGGCAAGCCTTGAACAGCTCCAATCGGATTCCGAGGTCAAGCAGCAGGAGCTGGAGCAAGTACAGCAGGAGCTGGAAGAAGCCAAAGAACAGGAATCCAAACAGTATGAGGACATGAAGCTTCGGATTCAGTACATGTATGAAAATTCCGGTTCGGGTTACATAGATATGTTGTTCTCATCAGAGAATTTTGGCGATTTTCTCTCCTGTGCACAAAACATGGCAGAGATTAATAAATATGATAGAAACATGTTAGATGATTATAAGGCTGCAAAAGAACAGGTTCAGGAAAAAGAAGAGAAAGTTGTGGCGGAGCAGCAAAAGATTGCCAGCCTCCAGGCCGAGAGCACAGAAAAACAGGAACAGGTGCAGGAAATTTATCAGGCGACCTATATTCAGATGCGTGAATATACAGAGAACCTTGGCAGTGCACAATCAGAAGCAAACAGTCTTCTTGCCCAGATAAGTGTTCAGGAAGAAAACATTACACAACTTATGGTACAGGCTAAGAACGAAGAGGTAGAACGTCAGCAGCGTGAAGCTGAAAGAAAAGAAGCAGCCCAAAACGCAGCCAGGCAGCAAAGTACGGCAGATGGTTCCACTACAAGCCAGAACAACAACGGTTCTTCATCCGGCAGCGGTAATGCGAAATCAGGTAATCAGAAAAACAATAATA
>CAMKHH010000106.1 GCA_946412445.1 uncultured Eubacterium sp. | reverse complement strand
CAATCCCTGATTAAAATGTGAACGGATAGACAATATGACGTAGTTGTAAACACAGTGTGCCAGGATAGGGTTAGTCCATCCTTAGAACGGCAGGACTTTCTGCGGCGTATCAGGCAACATTCTAAAGAGATATTGAATGACGATGTTTTACGCCAAGCCGTGCGGCAAAGCGGCTATCTCGTGACACAGATGAAGGATAAAGCAAACTGAAGATTTAACCTGTAATGATTTGAGCGCCTACCAGGGCGCTCTTTTTCAGGAGAGTCAAGTCCTATGCATTCAGCGATTTCTTCGATGCTCCCTACAAATTGCGGAATTGAAGTGCATAATAAGAACGATTAATAGAGTCCTTATAGTGCTTATTTTGATAGCATTCTTTGGTAACAATCAATGTTTCATTTGCCTGTTCAATGCGATATCTGCACAAGTCCTGTTTACGCTCATCCACGGATAACGACACCTTCTTTCAGTATATTATCATAGAAGGGTAATGCACCCAGCCAATATTGGAATTGATCTTCATTTTTAACAATTACACAAATATCCACGAGATAGTCCATCTGAAAATCAAATGCAATATCATAGATAGCGTTTTCAACCTTGCGTATCTCATCATCCTTAAATAGATTAGAACATAAAAAAACAGCTTGCATTTCCGGAAAACAACTGCTATACTAGCTATGTTAACAGCGTTAGCTAACAGTGTTTTCGGAGAACGGAGATTCTTATGCCGAAAGATAAGACAGATACGTACAACAGGTTGATCCCATGTATGAAAACCGAGTTTTTGACAAAAGGTTTTGAAAAAGCCTCCGTCCGTTCGATTGCGAACCGAGCGGGGATGTCAGCGGCAGGGATTTACCGCCACTTTAAGAATAAAGAGGCGATGTTCGATGCACTGGTCGCTCCTCTGACAGAGACATATTTCCGCAACTACCAGGAATCCATGCAGCAAAGCTATGAACTTCTGGATGCAAAAGAAATTAAAAAGTTCTGGATGATCTCCGAGGAGGAAGGGCTTGCTCATATTGACTTTATCTATGATCATTTTGATGAGTTCAAGCTCCTGCTCACTTGTTCCGAGGGAACAAGACATCAGAATTTCCTTCATGATGTCGCAGAGATGGAGGTTCGGGAGATGAGCAGGCTGATCCAGGAACTGCGAAACAGAGGATTTGCCGTAAAAGACATTTCACAAGATGAGCTGCATATGCTCGTAAGCGGATATGTAACTTCTATCTTTGAAGTGGTCATCCATAATTATCCAAGAGAAAAGGCCATTTCATATATGAAAACGCTGATGGATTTCTTGTATCCCGGCTGGATGAAAGCTCTTGGTATGGAATTATAATTTCGGGGATATTCCCCGTTTTTTTCTTTTCGTGGGTTAGTTAACACTAACTGATTTTGTTCGCAAAAAGGAAAGGAGTAGAAGGAATTGGAAAAAGAAATCGTACAAAGCCCGTTCAAAAGGCTTATGGGTTTTGCATCCCGACATAAGGGGAAGTACGTGGCTTCTGTGCTGCTTGCGGTGGCCGGTGTTGCCGGGGGGCTGCTTCCTTATGTGGGGGTATCCCAAATCGTGATCCATCTGCTGAAAGGGGTAGAAACAGATGCAAGGTTCTGTCTGATGTGGTGCGGCGCTTCAGGAATCGGTCTGATTGTAAAAACCGTTTGCATGAACTGGTCGACGGCATTGTCCCATAAAGCAACATTTTCCGTCATCGCAGAGGTGCGCACGCAGTTGGCCAGGAAGCTTTTGCATATTCCTATGGGTTATATACTGGAAACACCGTCCGGTCAGTTCAAGAACGTTATTGTGGAAAAGACGGACAGCCTGGAGACACCGCTTGCGCATGTTCTGCCTGAGATGACCTCGAATCTTTTGATTCCGCTTGGCATCCTTTTGTACATGTTCATTCTGGATTGGCGTATGGCACTGGTCTCGCTTATTACAATTCCACTGGGCTTTATCTTCTATGGGATGATGATGCGGGATTACCCGGAAAAATACGCAGAGGTTCTAAAGGCAGGTGCGCACATGAGTGGAACTATGGTGGAATACATAAATGGAATAGAGGTCATTAAAGCTTTTAATCAGTCCGCAAAGTCCTATGCGAAGTTTACCGATTCCGTAAAGACGAATGTAGATGTGGTCCTGAATTGGATTCACGCAACACAGACGTATTCTTCCATTTCACAGGGTGTCTGGCCTGCCGTACTGCTTGGCATACTGCCGACGGGCTGTCTGTTTTACATGGATGGGTCACTGGGAGGCGGCGAATTTATCACAATCGCAATTCTCTCACTTGGCATTTCCACACCGATTCTTTCTGCCATGATGTATACGGATGACATCGCTAAAATCGCTGCTGTCGTGGGGGAAGTGGGACAGGTATTGGATTTGCCCGAATTAAGCCGTCCCAGAGAAAAGAAAAAGCTTGGAAACCACGATATTATGCTGGAACATGTGCACTTTTCTTATGGGAAGGAAGAGGTACTTCACGATGTCAATCTGCATATCCTGGGGGGACAGGTCACTGCTCTGGTCGGACCCTCGGGGGGTGGGAAATCCACGATTGCAAAGCTCATTGCCTCCTTTTGGGATGTGAGCAAAGGGCAGGTTACGATTGGTGGTATCGATGTACGGGATGTGCCGCTGGAGCAGATGATGGATGAGCTTGCCTACGTATCGCAGGATAACTATCTGTTCAACGACACCATCCGCAACAATATCCGGATGGGAAAGCAAGGAGCTACAGATGCCCAAGTCGAGGAGGTGGCAAAAGCGTCTGGCTGCCATGATTTTATTATGAAACTGGAACACGGCTATGAGACGGTTGCCGGTGGAGCCGGAGGGCACCTTTCTGGAGGAGAAAGGCAGCGTATTGCCATTGCCCGGGCGATGTTAAAAGATGCAGACATCATTATCTTTGACGAAGCAACAGCCTACACCGACCCGGAGAATGAAGCCGTGGTCCAAGAGGCAGTATCCAGGCTCATAAAAGACAAAACATTGCTTGTTATCGCACATCGGCTGTCCACAATTACCGATGCGGATAAAATTGTAGTTATTGAACATGGAAGGGTTTTGGCAGAAGGAAGGCATGAAGCACTTCTTGTAGGATGTGACCGATACCGCAGGATGTTTACCGCACACATGGAGGTAAACGATTCCTGCGTAATGGCGGGGAGGGATAAGGATGATTGATATCTTCAAAAAATTTTTCCGGTTCGCAGACAGTCAAAGAGCAAAATGGGTAAAAAGTATTGTATTTACAATATGCAAGTCCATTTTCACATCCTTTGAATTGCTTGCACTGGCAATCGTACTGCGTGGGATTGCTACAGACTCTGTGACCCACACAACGGTATGGACGGTTCTGGGAGTTATGCTGGCGAGTGTGATCGGAAGTATTACCATGCGGCATTTCGGTCAAATGAATCAGTCTTTTGGTTGCTATATCATGTGTGGCGATAAGCGTATCCAGATCGGTGAGCGCCTAAAACAGATGCCTATGGGGTATTTTAACAGCCGCAGCCTTGGCAATATCACTGCTGCAACGACTTCTACCATGGAAGACATAGAAAATACTGCGCCACGCATCATCGTCAATTATCTGAATGGGCTGATTCAGGGGTTTGTCATAACAGTCGTACTGACGGTTTTTGAGTGGAGGATTGGGCTGACAGCTATGGTGGGATTTGTAGTGTTTCTAATGATTAACCTATTCCTTCACAAGCATGCCCGTAAGGCATCCGGGGAAAGGCAGGAAGCACAGACAGAACTGGTAGATGCGGTGCTGGAATATATACAGGGGATGAGCGTTGTAAAATCCTTTGGGATTTCTGCAAGTGCTGGGCAGAAAATCCATCAGGCAATTGCGGACAGTGAGGACAGAAACATCGGACTGGAGAAAAAGACCATTCCATTCATGTTCGCGCAGCAGCTTGTGCTGCGTATCATCAGCGCAGTTATAATCACGCTGTCGGTCATACTGTACCTTTATGGGAGGATGGATCTCTTTATCTGTCTTTTGATGCTGCTTTCCGGCTTCCTTGTATTTAGCGAGCTGGAGAGCGGCGGGAGTATGTCAGCTTTTCTGCGTTTGATTGATAGTTCGATCGATCGGGTAAATGAAATACAGAACACACCGGTCATGGATCTTGAGGGGGGAGAGCAAACACCGGAACATATGGATATTACTTTTGAAGAGGTTTCTTTTTCCTATGATGAAAAAAAGATTATCGACCATATCAGCCTTAAGATACCAGAGAAAACGACCACAGCGATCGTGGGGCCATCCGGCGGAGGAAAGACAACCATGTGCAGCCTGATTGCCCGTTTCTGGGATGTAAGTGAGGGCCGTATTACGCTGGGAGGCACGGATGTGCGGGAATACAAATTGGACAGTCTCCTGCAAAACATCAGCATGGTCTTTCAGCAGGTATATTTGTTCCACGATACCATCGCCAATAATATACAGCTTGGGAATCCAAAAGCAACACAGGCAGACATTAAAGAGGCTGCAAAAAAAGCTTGCTGTCATGATTTTATCAGCCGGCTGCCAAAGGGCTATGATACGGTGATTGGCGAAGGCGGTGCTACCCTTTCCGGCGGCGAGAAGCAGCGGATTTCGATTGCCCGTGCACTGTTGAAGGATGCTCCCATCGTTATCCTGGATGAGGCAACTGCTAATGTAGACCCGGAAAACGAAGATGCGCTGCAACAGGCAATTGCAGAGTTGACGAAGCAAAAGACGGTGATTATGATTGCACATCGTCTGAAAACGGTACGAAATGCCGACCAGATTCTTGTACTGGATGCAGGGAAAATCGTGCAGGCAGGAACACACCAGGAGTTATTGACACAACAAGGACTTTATGCGGACTTTATTCATGTCCGGGAAAAGGCCGTGGGCTGGAAAATCGGCTCGAACATTCATGCATAAGGAGGCGAGCGGATGAAACGTGGTACAAGGATATTTATCGGACAAAAGCTGTTGGAAATACTGTTGACGGTTTTTATCGTGACGGTGCTTTCCTTTGTCCTGATGCAGCTGTCACCCATGGATGCGGCAGAGGCATATGCAAAAAGAGTTCGGGCGTGGGATTCCGAGGCGATGGTCGAAATGCTGCGGGAAGAGATGGGACTTAACAATCCTTTACCGATACAATACTGGAACTGGCTGAAAGGTGCACTAAGGCTTGACTTTGGCACTTCCTATGTCAATCAAAATGCGGTGTTTCCCCAAATCCTGTCTGCGTTCTCCTTTACGGCAAAAACAATTTTGCTTGCGGGTGTCTTGGAGGCGGTGCTGATTCTCTTTTGGGGTTGTCTTTGCTATGTCTTCAGAAAACGAATTGCCGGGCGTATTCTTTCTGCTTTGTGCTTCGCTGCCATTTCCATACCGCCGTTTTTTCTTGCCAGCACCTTTATCGATGTGTT
>CAMKHH010000105.1 GCA_946412445.1 uncultured Eubacterium sp. | reverse complement strand
CCCTCATACCCCCTAAGCTGCGCCAAGTCCATACATGTTGCTATGCTGCTCAACGAGTTTTTCAAATGACCGGAAGCCTTTTTTAGCATTTCCAAGTCCACAGAAACACCATGATCCCGGATTGCCCGTTCCAGTACCCATCTAGAATTATATACTTTTCCAAGAATACAGTTTCTTGCTATTCCTACAGACATAACTGGATTATCAGATACTTCATATTGCTTCTTCCTTAAGACAACATTTCCTTTCACCTTTCCAGTCACTCTTGCTAAAAACTTTCCCTGTGGTGTCAGAAAACACAGGGCAATATTCCGGCTAGCACATCCACCCATGAGTGCAGGACTTGCTCCCCTGTACCCGAAGGAGACAATGGCCTCCAGATTATGAAGCGGCAGACGCCCTACCTCCTGTTCTTTATCTAATATTATCACATTTTCTCCATCCAGAGAAAGATAGTTATCCTGTGATGTTACATATAATGTATTCAGCAATTTTCTCATGGGGACTCCTCCCTTATCACCTTATGAATATACGTTTTCACAGAAGAGGCTTTTCCCAATTTTGGTATACAAACTTCTTTCAGGGAGCAGGCATTACAAGCTTTCGTCCATTTCACTTTTGGCGTATATCTCCTGTTATAGAGCTGGTGCATTTCATCAAAGGACTCTCGTACCTGCATTTTCAATTCATCAGTAATTTTGATGATTTCTCTGTGACGTATTTCTCCATAAAAAATAGCACCTTCCTTAATTTCTACGGAAAACATTTCTTCGAGACACATGGCCTGCGCTGTAAGTTGTAGAATATCAATCTGAGAATCTTTTGGACCTCCTTTCTTGTACTCAACAGGATAAATCTGATAAAACCCTCTGTGCCCATAAAGCGGAATTCCATCCTCTGTTTTTCTAAACTCGACAATATCACATTCACCACTGATACCCATTCTCCTCGAAAACACAGGCAATGCCCGACTAATAACTACATCTCTTCTTTTCTCTTTAAAATACGGATCATGAGCATTTTTATGCAGCAGTTCTCCGGCTATAGTATGTTCATTTTCCTGCCACTGTTGTTCAATATGTATAAGTGCCCATTGCCGTCTGCAAAATGCAAAATGCTGAATCCCTGAGAGCATTAAGTAATCTTCTTCCTTATATTCCATCATATTTTTCTTGATATTTCTACCGAATCCGGAATCTGGTCTTCGTGGATCGTTACTGAATAATCCTTGTATTGCCTTGGATAAATTATGTCTTCCTTTTTATGTACCTCAACAGCATCGAATAATTTATAAGCCGGACAATCTCCCATCTCTTTGCTGTGCTTAAACACGATTAATTCACGAACTGCCATTTTACCCCTGGCTGCTGAATGATCAATTTCAAACATGTTGATTATCGCTTCCCATAACAGTTCCAAATCTTCCTCTGAAAATCCTGTTACTTTTCTTGCCAGATTGGCAGATATGTAACCTTCCACCCGATAAAGCCCATAAGGCACAATGCTTTTCCTGCCCATTTCCGTACTTTTATTTTCTGCGTCTTTTTCTGTCGTAATGGCAACGCGTGTAATCGTGACCTCCTGGCTAATAATTGGATCCACACTTCTGGCGAATCCAAGCTGAACGGGTCCGCGAACCTGACCACAGTTTAATGCCGCTTTTACAAATGTCGTCATGACCGCCCCAAAAGTTCGGATATCAAAAAAGTTTTTGCACATAAAATCACGGATCTTTCGGTCTACGTCCGGATCATTTTTCTTTAAATCCTTAATCCCTTTTTCGGTGGTTCCCAAATAGCTATATGCTGTCAGATCGCTCCGATTTAGAGGAACGTCTTCCTTAATATAGATTTTATATCCCTCTTTCTCTTCTTTTATTGTATCCACATAATTACGGATTTTTCTCTTCAGACATACATCAGTAACAATTCCATAACCGCTTTCTGGATCTATTCTTGGCAGATTTCCCGCATCCGGATCCCCATTAGGATTTCCATTTTCCACATCAAATAACACAACAAATTCATATCTGTTTCTAATTACATCTCCCATCTTATACTTCCTCCTTGGCTTTTTTTTCATATCGTTTCTGTGTCTGATGATAATACCCCAAAATAAACATCCCTTGTTCTTCCAGTGACAATCTCTTTGGATATGCCAAAACTCCTGTATCGGCAACCGGAATCCTCCCCTGTAAATCAGTTAAAATTTTCTCATAATAAATTTCCTTTTTTTTATCTCTCATCTTCTTGATATGGCTATTCTTCAATTTAAACAGAATTGGAAAGACAGATGCCGGTGTTGCGCAGGCCGAGTTAAAATACCGATCCTTGATTGTTGCATTAAGACCAGGATTAGCTGCCTCCTGTATTTCCTCTAATACTGCAAATTCTCTGCCCAATGTATAAACTACATTCTCACTTTTCTCATTTAGTGCCACAGTTATATCCTCCTTGCCATAGTTTGTGTTTCTAAGCAAAAAAGCCTTAATAATTGCTGCTCTTCCTCTGGTGATTTTATAAATTCGATTATCACTGTCATCCTCTTCCGCCCGTATTCTCCCCAGCACTGCCTGATACATGGAATTGGGGTAGCGCTCTCCCGAAACAACTGCCCGGTAGACAGCTCCTGCCATATTGGAGAGCGGTTTCTTTTCTTTAGATTTTTTATTTACTGTTTCCATCAACATTCTCCAGATGCCCATATGTTGCATCTCATCCTTTGCTGATTTTGCAATCTCCATCCTGTCATAATGAGCCTTTATATGATTTAGTATATTGCCAAAACTGTCCTGATAAAAAAACCGTACTGCAAGTCTGGCTGCATTTGGTGACAAACCCAGTATATAAAATCGCTGGTCTGTAGAAATTGCCTTATCCACTCTGGGAACATTTACTGCTTTTTTTGCTTCCAGATTTTTAAATACACCATCTACAACTTCGTAATTAGCACTGGATGGAGCAGATACATCTGCAAACACATCTTGGCAGACTTCCTCTCCGTCCTCCGACCAATATACAACCGTTGTATCTCCAATCGTTGTCACATGTTTTCTATCCCCTAACAAATGATTAAGTGCTGTCGTATATGCATATACAGCATAATTTCCTACAGGAGCATTAAAACTTTGCTCTTTTCCATAAGATTCAAATGCAGGTGCATTAAACGAAACGAATGCTGCTCCACTGGTCTGTGCTCCCGCTACTCCCTTAATCGTTCCATGAATTCTGGAAATTTTAGTTTTCTGCCCAGTTACCAGACAAATCCCTTCCGGACCATCCGATGTCTCCTGCCTGTATTTTTCCCATGCGGCTTTTATTGCACTGTCCTCCTGCAGATAACTACCGGCAAAATAAAATATCAGATTCGCTCCGGCTAATATTTCTTCCAAATTCTCAGCCAAAACGGGATTTTCCATCGCTACAGCGGGATCCCATTTTTCAAAATATCTCCGCACAGCCTCGGATGCCACGGAATCTGTTTCCTTTAAAATCTGGATATGCTTTTCTTTGGCATATTGAAAGCATTCTTTCGAACGTTCTGGTTTACCCTTATTGTCAATTCCTAAAAAATAGCTGGAATTATCACATAAAAAATTTGCCGCTATTCCCGAAGTCTTGATAATCATCTGCGGCACTGTAAGCAGCTGCGGTTCCCAAACTGTCTTTTTCCCTCTCTCCTTTTCCTCTTTCAGATAGAGAACCCGAATCAAATCTCCTTCTGGAGAAAGCTCAAGCGCAAATGATACCTTTGCCCTGCACCACCCGGGTTTTGTCGTTTCTCCCCTTCTCTCCAGCGTTTCATAATACTGAACCAGAGACTGCAATATCATCGAACCACCTCACAATCCCTTAGTTCCAGGATGCCATCCCTTAAAACTGCCCGAAAAAACATCGGTTGAATATCAATCGGATCTGAATAGTCAAAGTCATATAACATATAGCCCAAATCCTTGTCTTCACCAGGATAGGCTGTATCAATATCTGCTTTCTCAAAGAGCTCAAAATTAGCAGGGAACTCTCTACATCCTAAATAGGGCATATGATAACATTCACCTTTCCTTAAGCGGCGCATAATAATATCTTTAAACTTTCCGGGATTATCACTGTCAGTTGCCTGCTCCGTCATTTCAAAATGTGCCTCAATGACATAGTCCACATCCTGCAGTAATATGGAAGCTCTCTGAACGATCGTTTTCTTGGTGCTGATATACAGCTGATTCTTGCCTCCATTTACAGCAGACAGCACCTTACTTGCCAGAACCTTATCTTTTACTTCATTTCTTCGTACACTGGTAAAACGAACAGGTTTTCTGACATAAATCCGATCTATTATCCAACGCATACCAGGATGCCAGTAGATTGCTTCTAAAATACCCCTGGCCGCTGACGGCGTCATCACATCATAACTACACCGCTCTACTTTCATTTCCGGTCTGGAGAACAACGCCAAATCACCCCAGACACGGACTTTTACTCCATGGCTCATGAAATTCCTCCTCTCATTCGTCAATACATTACTGCATCTCCTCTTTCTACCTGAATTTCCAAACCTTTCTGTTCAGTATATTGTTCCTTGTTACGCAAAAGATAAAAATCCATCTCAATTGCTTCCAGCCTTCCCGCCCCATTCAGGTTCTCAAAATCATTGTTGTATATGCTGACACAGTATTGCCCTGCTTCTCTCACCAGCTGACGGGAATGCTCTCCGCGCCGGATTCTTTCAACAATTTGCTTCGCTTCCGGCTCCTTGTCAATGAAAATAGTTTTTGTATCATTTTCAATTAGTCGAAACTGCCTGCTTACTGTTGCAAAGGGGAAAAGTCTTGATTTTACTCCTTCCTCCGTCTGCCCTATAATATCCTTTACATCCAGACTTTCGCCCTTAAAATAATACAATTGTTTAAAATACGTTTCGATTGCCTCTGGAGAAGCAATATCTTCATATTCTTCTGACACCTGATTTGCAACTTCGATTGGAAGCTTCAGCGACTGAGGAATACGGATATTCTCCTCCTTCTCCAATGTGAAAATCACAGTTTTACTCATATCCCGTGGACGTTTTCCTTCTCTATTACACCTTCCGGCTGCCTGAATCATAGAATCAATTCCTGCCAATTCCCGATACACAGTTGGAAAATCAAAATCCACTCCAGCCTCAACCAGACTGGTAGAAATTAATTTACATGGTTTACCTTCTTGTAAACGTTTTCGAATGACAGACAAAAGCCTTTTCCTATGCTTAGGATACATGAAAGTGGAAAGATGAAAAATCCCCTTCTCATTGCTTAAAGAGGCATAAATCTGCTGAACTGCTCTCCTGCTGTTCAAAACGCAAAGTACCTGAGAATGCTCTCTTAATCCCATGCTCAACTGATCTTTTGCCAATTCCCCGGCATTTTTAAAGCTTGTACGCCTAAAAAAATTATATTGTCCTTTAACATCAGGAC
>CAMKHH010000104.1 GCA_946412445.1 uncultured Eubacterium sp. | reverse complement strand
ACCTGATACTGCTTTTGCTGGTTTTTATCATTATTTCCACAATACTTTCACCGAATTTTCTGACACTTGATAACTTTCTGAATCTGCTGCAGCAAGCCTCTATTCCGGGTATTGTAGCCATAGCTATGACGCTTGTTGTCCTGCTTGGCGGCATTGACCTCTCCGTTGGCTCCGTATTGGCGTTCTCCGGAATGGTTTCATCTATGGTTGCACTGCAATTTTCGGATGGGATTATGGGAATCCTGCTTGCCTGCCTTGCCGCATTGGCCGTAGGTTCCATCATGGGTTTCATCACAGGTACTCTGATATCCAGATATAAGCTGCCTGACTTCATCGCTTCTCTTGCAATGATGGAAATCGCAAGGGGTGCAGCCCTCCTTACTACAAGCGGGAATCCGGTGTTTGGCCTGGGCGATAAGTTCCATCAGATAGGGGGCGGCTTTCTGTTTGATAAGCTGGCATACAGCGCTATCTTATGGATTATCCTTACTGTTATTTTCTCGCTCATTCTTAAATATACCGTTTTCGGACGCAGCCTTTTTGCGATTGGCGGAAATCGCGAGGCTGCAATGCTTTCCGGTATCAAAACAAAGCGTAATTACACACTTACCTTTGTACTCTCCGGACTTTTGTCCGGCTTTGCCGGAATTCTGACGGCATCCTGGATGTCCACCGGCCAGCCAACCGCAGGAAATGGGTATGAACTTGATGCAATTGCCGCCAGTGTAATTGGAGGTGCCAGTTTAAGCGGTGGTAAGGGCTCCATTTTAGGTACTTTTGGCGGTGTATTTTTATTACAGGTTATTACCAATATTTTTAATCTCATAGGACTGCCCTCCTATTACCAAAGAATTGCCAAAGGAATTATCATTATACTGGCCCTTCTGTTAAATAATTTTGTAGCCTCGGATAAGAGTAAAGAATAAAAGACAAAGGTCTTTTATAATAGAAAAGGAGAAGAATATGAAAATGAAAAAGTTAACATCCACCATCCTCATCGCTGCTATGGCACTTTCAATATCCGCCTGCGGCAATTCGTCCGAAAAAACTTCAGCAGGAGCCGCCCAAAGCAGCTCTTCCAAAAGTACCGGCACAGAAGAATCATCCACTTCTAAGGACAGTAAAAATTTTACCATTGGTTTTTCAAACTGTTCACAGGATACACCTTTTTTTGCCAACATGACTCCGATTATTGAAGATTATGCAAAAGAAAAGGGGCTCGAAGTAATTTCACTAAATGCTGATAACGATACTTCGAAGCAAAACAAAGATATTCAGGATCTGATTTCCAGAGGAATTGATGTCCTGCTTATCAATCCCGTAAACGAAGACGGTGCTACAGCCGGTATTGAAGCCTGCAATAAGAAAAACATCCCTGTTATTACCGTTGATAAGAATGTGACAAAAGGAAATACAGCCTGGGTAGGCCGTGACAACAAGGTAATGGGAAAACTTGTCGGCGAAAAACTGATTGAATTACTCGGCGGAGAAGATGCTGCCGGAACCATCCTGGAAATTCAGGGCACTGCGGGGTCTACCACCATGATGAACCGGCGCGACGGATTTCATGAAGCTCTGGAAAAAGCTCCGGGTTTAAAGATTGTACAATCGTCTTATTGTGACTATGATCGTTCGAAAGCAATTCCAGCCACACAGGATATGCTGCAGGCCAATAAAGATGTAGTCGCAATCTTCGGCCACAACGATGACATGGCTCTGGGTGCTGCGCAGGTGTGCCAGGAACAAAAGTTGGAAAATGTGTTGGTCTGCGGCGTGGACGGATTAATGGAATCTGTGCTGAAAATACAAGACAGTAAATACCACTGTACCGCCTCCAATGATCCGGTTCTTTTAGGACAGACCGCGGTCGATGCGGCAATAAAAGTAATGGCCGGCGAGACCCTGGACGAATTCATAGATGCAGGAACCGTCGTAATTGATAAGTCAAATGTTGATGAATATGCCAATAAAGATTTGGACTTCGCAACCATGGTAAAGTAAACAACCATCCGGACTATGGCTATCAGGGGACATACCCTGGTAGCCTTTTTGTACCAAAGTACGCAAGGAAAGCTGCCGGCGGCAGGTTTTCTGTTTTTTCTTTGTATTTGTCGATTGACAACGATTCTGTCATAGCATATATTACAAGGTATAGATAACCAGAGCATCAAAATTCATTTTTACGAGCGAATCATACGGAGATTGCACAATGCCAGAACACTTTACTTCAGCTACATTAAAAATACAAAACAAAAAAAATGTGTTAAAATACATCTATTTTCAAAAAAAAGCAACACCCGGCAAGATCTCCGGCTATTTAGGCTTAAGCCGTCCGACAACAGCACAAATTCTCCGCGAGCTGCTCGCAGGTGATTTTGTTCATCAGGAAGGCTTTGCCTCATCTACCGGAGGAAGAAAAGCACAGATTTATACTTTTAATCAGTTTCAGAAAATCGCTGTCGGTTTAGAAATCAGAATTGACCGCTACGAAATTTCAGCCATTAATTTATACTCTGATCTGTTAAAGTATGAATCCTTCTCCTGTCCTTATCAAAACACATCCGCTTATTATGATAAGCTGGCGCTTTCCATAAACACGTTCATCGACAGTCTCAATGTCCCTTCCGGGAAGATATTGGGTGTAGGGATTGGACTACAGGCTCTGATTTCTTCCGATGGACAAACAATTTTGTATGGTAAAATATTAGAGTGTACAGGATTAAATATCAGCGAATTCAATACCCGGATACCATATTCTTGTGTCTTTCAACACGATGCAGAATGCCTGGCCAATTCAGAATTATGGATGGATACCGCATTAAAAGATGCTATTTTCTTCAATATCAGAGATAACTTAAGCGGTGCTGTAATTATAAACAGAAGGTTTTTCAGGGGAAGCGAGCTCAAGTCCGGTGTGTTTGAGCACATGACTTTATTCCCCGGAGGCAAACCCTGTTACTGTGGTAAAAGGGGATGCGTAAATGCATACTGCTCTTTTTCTTCACTGGTTGAACCGGAGGAAGCAATCGATACCTTTTTTCAGCGGTTACGTGCCGGTGATAAAGCGGCAGCGCTCAAATGGGAAGAATATCTTTCTCACTTAGCGCTGGCTGTGGATAATCTGCATATGCTCATTACAAGCGATATTATTATCGGCGGAAAGATTTCCAATTATCTGACTGCGCAGGATTTGGAAAACCTGCAGCAAAAGGTGGACAAGCTGAGTGCATTTCCTAATGATGAAGGGTATATCAGAACCAGTAAAACATCTAATATACCCTTATGTGTAGGTGCCGCTATTCCATTTGTAAGAAAGTATCTGGAAAACACTTTTCTTGGTGCATAAACTTGAGGAGTGGATCGGTTCACAGCTTATAATGAACAGCAATTGCCAAATTCAGATACCCCACAAAGCAAAACCATATAAGCGAAGGAAGCAGAAGCTTTCCTGTATACGGATGAATTTTCCGAAACTCTATATGGGTCAACAAGATCAGATACCATAGCAGCAAAAGCCAGGTAAAAGCCAGTAAATACAGCCCGAATCCGAAAAATAAGATTGGCCATACAGCACTTAGCACTAATTGTGCCGTATAAAGCTTCAATGCCATTTTTGTATTGGGGCTTTCAGACACGTATATCAGATAAGCGCTTATTCCCATCAGGATGTATAATATGGTCCACGCGGCCGGAAATACCCAGCCCGGGGGCGACAGGGGCGGTTTGTATATGGATGCGTACTTTTCCATGATATTACCTGAGAGCACAGCGGACACTGCTCCTGTAACCAGACTAATGAACAGATTGCGGATAAGGGGTTTCCACTGGATATTTTTCATAACATTCTCCATGTGAACGACTTCCTTATAGGATATTCATAAGCACATTAATTTTCCACAGAAGTTTTTCTCATTTTCTCTTGACTTTTCTCCACGTTCCTGTGTTATGATAATAGAGTTACGCTATTATCACCGAAGCATCTACATAGGACAAGGAGGCACCCAAATGAAACTGATGCTGCATTATTTAAAGCGGTATAAACTCTATATATTCTTAAACGTTCTGGCCGTCCTGGGCTTTGCGGCTGCGGAGCTTGGGATTCCCACCATTGTATCGAAGTTAATTGACAAAGGCATCATCTTAGATGACAAAACTTATATCTACAAGATGGGGCTGGTCATGCTGGCCGTATCTCTCCTGGGAGGAATCGGCAATATCGTGATCGCCTACTGCAGTTCCAGGGTCAGCTCGAATATTGTAAGGGATATCCGCAACGATATTTTCAGGAAATCCCAGGATTATTCTCACACGGAATACAATAAATTCGGGGTTTCCAGTATGATTACAAGAACGACGAATGATGCATTTATCCTGATGCAGTTCACCAATATCCTGCTGCGTACCGCACTTTTGACACCCATTATGATTGTTATAAGTATGTTTATGGTAATTCGGACCAGTCTGTCCCTTTCCATGGTGATCGGAGCCTGTATCCCCATTCTCTGCCTCGGCATCTATCTGGTTGCCAGAACCAGTAAGCCCATCAGTGACAGACAGCAAAAGGGGATGGACCGTCTGAACAGAATTACAAGAGAAAACCTGACAGGTGTCCGGGTCATCCGTGCTTTCTGTAAGGATGCTTATGAAGCCCGGCGTTTTTCTGACGCAAATGAAGAATATGCCAGGAGTTCTAAAAAGCTGTTTAAGCTGATGTCCGTTACCCAGCCCGCTTTTTTTCTGCTTTTGAATCTGGGAATTGCGGTGGTATTTGTACTTTCCAGCCGGATGATTGATATGGGGACGCTTCAGGTCGGACAGCTTGTAGCTTTTCAGGAGTACATGTTTCACGCTATGTTCTCCATGATGATGTTTTCCATGGTCTTTATTATGTATCCAAGAGCGGAAATCAGTGCAGTACGAATTCAGGAGCTGCTTGATGAAGAACCGCTTATAAAAAATCCCAAAAATCCTGTGGAAGATGGAGATGGCAGCACCACACTTATATTTGATCACGTATCTTTCCAGTATCCGGACGGGGAAGCACCTGTCTTACACGACATCTCCTTTGCAGCCGGCAAGGGCGATACTATTGCATTTATCGGCAGTACCGGAAGCGGCAAGAGTACCTTAATCAACTTAATCCCCCGCTTCTACGATATCAGTACGGGAAGCATCCGGGTTGATGGTGTTGATATCCGCAAATACGACCTTAAGGCGCTTCGCGGGAAGATTGGCTTTATTCCGCAGAAAGCACTGCTCTTCAGCGGAAGTATCAACGAAAACATTCGTTATGGAAAACACAATGCCGCTCAAAATGAGGTCGTGCATTCTGCAAAGATAGCGGAAGCTTATGACTTCATCTCGGAAAAACCACACCAGTTTGATGAAATGATTGAAGAAGGCGGAAGCAATGTCTCCGGCGGCCAGCGTCAACGCTTAAGTATCGCCAGGGCTATCGTCCGTAAACCTGAAATCTAT
>CAMKHH010000103.1 GCA_946412445.1 uncultured Eubacterium sp. | reverse complement strand
TCAGCAGGACCCCTGTCAGAGAAGCGGTACTCACTCTCGTCAATCAAAAGCTAATTGACAGCTATCCCCAAAAGGGCTTATACGTATCCTATATGAATGCTCATATTATAAAACAGGTCTGCATTATGAGACAATCAGTAGAAGCGGAACTTGCCGCAAGAAGCTGCAAGCTGATTACCCAAAGCAATTTAGATAATTTGTATGATACCATCACGCTTCAAAAAGACTATATGCCACACGGCCCCAGGGAAAATGCAGAAAAGTTTTTAAGTCTTGACAATGCCTTCCATAAAGAAATCTACAATATCTGTAATATGGAATTCATATACAGCACAATGCAGTCCGTACTCCCCCATTTTGACCGGCAAAGAATACTTAGCTATCGCATTAACATCGAACAGCGTGTGCTCAAGGAACATACTGCTATATGCGAGGCTTTAGAAGCTGGAAATGAAGATATAGCCAGAAGGGCAATGGGCAATCATATCATTACCGCCCTTTCAGATCAGTCTGAGCTGAAAGAAAAATTTCCGGAATATTATCTGAAATGACTTAAGGGCTATCGCACCGGAGTATATTTTCCAGGCCAT
The DNA here is from genome assembly GCA_946412445.1 of uncultured Eubacterium sp. GTDB lineage: Bacteria > Bacillota > Clostridia > Lachnospirales > Lachnospiraceae > Novisyntrophococcus. Next base: position 4,900 of record CAMKHH010000103.1, on the reverse strand, counting down.
AACCCTTAATACTATTCTGCAAATTTATTTTTATCGATCCACAGTCCTAAAGCCGGATTTGGTATATAGAATATTTCTTCGCCATCAGGCATTTTATTCCATCCGTACCTGAGTTTTCCAATATCATACCTTCTAGCCATTTCATCATAATTGGCAGCTTGAAAGCCCACGCTTTCAATTTCCTCTCTGCTTATATCCTTTACAGCATATGTGATATTAAAACGGCCGTCACTGGAACCATGAATCAAGTGTGCCGCTGCCCCCATATTATCTTTTAAGTCCTGGCTTTCTTCAAATAACTTCAGGATTTTTTCCCTGCCGCAATAACCATATTTTCTGATAATCTTATCATTTTCCGGGGCTTCACCAAAGGTTTTGACAGCCGGAGCCAGCACGATTAAATCGCCTCCATCTTGTATTGCCATTCTGGTGCGATATATGGCCTTATTTCCCAGCCATGTACTGTGAAATTCTTTCTCATCCAGATAAACTACACACTTCTTGATTCCCCTTTCCACGAAATCAATATTATACTTCTGAGCTGCTAAAATTGCCTCTTCCAATACAAACCGTTCATCCCCTATATAAATACCATGGGTAAAGATATCCTGCTTTGCTGCTGTTGTTACGGTTAATACAAATAAGATTGGAGCCTTGTTTAAAAAGTGCTCCAACGCATAATCAAATATTTTCCTGACAGGTGAATGGTCTTTCCCCATAATTTTCTCCAAACCGAACATGGCACCAATCATGTGAGAAGTATTAATAATTTTATCACCCCCCACTCCTACAAAGATATTCTTAGAATGGTTTGCCATGCCGATTACCTCATGAGGAACTACCTGCCCCACAGATAAAATCAAATCATAAGATGGGTCAACCACCCTCTTATTGACTTCTATCGGCACATCCTGTTTCCATATTCCTTCCGTTATATCATCGATATAATCTCCGGGTACATAGCCTATTTCCACTGTATCCTTTTGCCAGTCATGCGTAATCATCCTCTCATAGGGAATGTCTTTATACATCTCTTTAAATTGTTCTTCGGATATAGCATCATGGGTTCCCTGCGCGATCAGGATATCAATCTTACAGCCTCGTTCTTTTAGTATATGGTAATATACATTCGTTATAAATCCGGCATTCGAATGAAAGCGTGTAAAATCCGGAGGAATAATTAAAACTTTTTTAAAATCGCGCCCTTCTATGGATTTTTCTATTATTTCACGAAGATTTTCGTCTGTCAACGGAGCATCTGCCTGTGCCTCTAAATATAAATTCATAAATCTGCTTCCTCTCGTTACTCATCTTAGATGATATGCTTCCAGATATTTTTCATAATAGAAATGATAATATCCTGCCTCGTCGTTCTGCGGTTGTATAACGGTATCCGGTCCTTCTTCCATCCTGAAATCATTTATGTCTTTTAATTTCCCACATGCATATAGCGCTAAAGCAACAGCCCCTAAAGATGAAGCGTCCCTAAACGGCGAAATATGAATTTCTTTTTGAAAGATATCAGACAGCATTTGTGTCCAGTATTTTGAATTCGTTATCCCTCCTGACACAACAATCTGTTTTGGTTCTTCATACTCCTGACAAATCACCTCATAACACTGGTACAGATTATAAAGAATTCCCATCTGTACTGCCTGATACAGCTCTTTTCTTCCATGAGATTCATCTAGAAACGAAAATCCTCCCCTTTTCAGATCATTCCAGCCCGGACATCTTTCCCCATATAGAAAAGGTAGAAAAACAGGCAGCTTCGGATTTTTACCCGTCTTACTTTCCAACTCTTCATAGGTAACTCTGCCTTCACATAGTTTCTCTTTAAACCAGTCAATGCAGTTACACGCACCGGCGATTGCCGCACCCGCAATCCAGTTTTCGGCTCCACAATAGCACCAAAGCTGATTCTCTTTTGGTAATATCGGCTTAGGGGAAGCCATGCGAAGTGCGCCGCTGGTGCCAATAGAAATCGTCATGGTTCCTGGTCTTCCGGCATGATTTCCAATTTGGTTTAATGCGCCATCCGGGTGCGCCGGTACTACAGGAATTCCTTCCGGAATTCCCAGCAGCTTTGCACCATATGCATTTAATGGACGGCATTCTCTATAATCCACCAGACTGCCCAGCTGGTTCTCTTTAATTCCAAGCATTTTTAAAGTGTAAGCATCATATTCTTTTTCTTTCAGGTTAATAAGCCCCGAACCACTATGGGTACTTACCGATTCCAGAAATTCACCTGTAATCCGGTAAAAATTATAGCCCCCCTGCGTAATAAACAGTTTATCCGAAATATCCATTCCCTCTTGTTCCATATACTGTATCGCATGTCTGGGATATGTGACATGAGGCATACAGCCGGTGTTATGATAAATCGTATGCTTTGCTTCTTCATCCTTTCTTATCCGATTACAGATAGATGCTGTCTTTGTAAAGTTCCAGGAATAGATTGGAGATATCGGCTTCATGCTCTTATCGCAGGCGCATAAACCATGCCATGTTCCACATAAAGAAACAGCCTCTACTTTTTCTCCCTCGGCAATATCTCTTGCAATATTCATGCTCAACTGAAAAACACCCTCTGCGTTTGTTTCTCCCTCGGCCTCTATCTCCTTTTCATATGCCTGCTTACTGGATTTTACAATTCCCTTTTCCGTATCATACAGGATAGCTTTTGCCGTACTTGTGCTGGATTCGATTGCTAAAACTAACATAATCCTTTCACCCCCTCATCCTTTTTTCGGTCAGCTTACAATATGATCACAGTGTTTACCCGCTAAAACTGCAAGCAGGTTATCCACTGCACTTTTTGCCATTCCCTCTGTAGCCTCTTTCGTATGAGCCCCCGTATGAGGTGTAGCTACCACATTGGAGAATAAAAATAAGGGGGAATTTCCGGGCGGTTCCTGTTCAAATGCATCTAACCCCAAACCTCCGATTTTCCCTTTTTCAAGTGCCTGAAGTACTGCGTTTTCATCGATAATCCCGCCTCTGGAGGTATTAATTATAATAACTCCCACTTTCATCTTCCCTATTGCTTTACTGTCTATCAAATGTTTTGTATCATGCGTCAAAGGCATATGGATGCTTATTATGTCAGAAGCGCTTAATATTTCTTCCATATCAACCGATAGGATTCCGCACTTTTTGCAATAAGCCTCATCTATATAGGGATCATATGCCAAGACGCTCATCCCACACCCGCCTGCACACTCTGCCAATACTTTTCCGATTGCACCAAGTCCTAATATCCCAAGAGTTTTTCCTTTCATTTCTATTCCGTCAGCACGTGTCCATTCCCCTTTTTTTGTCTGCTGATCCAGATATGGAACCTTACGGGCTACACTAAACATAAGTGTCAGTGCCAGTTCCCCCACCGCCTGTGCATTAACCCCCGGGGTATTTGTAACTGTAATTCCATATTTTTTTGCTGCTTCCATGTCTACGCGGTCATAGCCTGCTCCATATCTTGATATCACCCGCAGATTTCTGCACTCTCTTAAAACCTTGTCTGTAATATAATCCAGCCCTGCAATATATCCATCACACTCCTTTAATAAAGGAATGAGCTCCTCTTCTTCTAACGGTCTTCCTTTTGGATTAAACACCGGTTCCAACGAGGCAGCTTCTAATCTTTTCAATACTTTTGGATTGTTTTGCAGGGATGTTGGAGTGATCAATATCTTCATAGCATTCCCTCTGTTATCTTTATTCGAACTCATTTTGAATCATAGCATGATGTTAACTTTCATATAGTTACCCGGATTTTCATCCAGATCTCTTATAATAGCAGGCGTTTTCTCCAATGTAATTACCTTCGTAAGAAGCTTTCGCACATCCACCCCGTTACGGTAGATTAAGTCAATGGCCTCTTCGAATTCATTTGCACTGGTTCTTGCTCCTCGGATATCAACCTCTTTTTTGGTAATAACATCTGTATGCAGCGGTGTTGCCGACTTTGGCCATCCCGTCAGAGTAATTCTTCCTGCATTGGATACAATGTCCAGACAAGATGCAATCGCCGCATTCGCACCAGAGCACTCCATTACCTGCTCAGCCATTCTGTCTTTCGTGTATTCCGAAACTTTTGATACTAAATCACTTTTTACAGAATTAATGGTATATCTGACACCTACGGTCTTTGCAAATTCAAGGCGCTCATCCACAACATCAATCAAAATCGGCTCTGCGCCATAGGCAAGTGCAGACATCGCTGCCAGAACACCTATAGGACCGGCACCTATGATTGCTACATGTTCACCTGCCTTTAATCCGCCCCTGTGTATGCCATGTAAGGCGATCGTGAGAGGCTCTGCAAGCGGTGCTATGTCCCAGGGCATATCATCCGGAAGCTTCCACAGCATATCCGCAGGATGCGCCAGATAATCTGACATTCCACCCTCTGTATGTACACCCAGCACTCTTAAATCTGTGCAGCAATTCGTTCTCCCTATGGAACAGGGGTAGCATTCTCCGCAATATAAATAGGGATCCACGATGACATGGTCGCCAACCTTCAGTCCTTTCTTGTTACCTTCGGGTACAGACAGAATTTCCCCCGCCAACTCATGTCCCAAAATTCTGGGATATGTAACCAAGGGGTTTGTACCTCTGTATGCACCGATATCACTTCCGCAAATACCTGCAGACTTTATCTTGATAAGTGCATCTCCCTTTCTTACTGTGGGTTTGTCAATTTCAACCAGTTTCACATCCTTTGGTGCTTTTAAATTTATTGCTCTCATAATCTTCTCCCGTCTTTTCCTCGTAATAAATATATTATTGCCACATTAATATATCACTACTTATATTCATTTGCAAGTCTTGCATGAAAATAATATATATACTTTGTCTAAGGATGAAATGGAAAAAACCTATATTACTCATA
>CAMKHH010000102.1 GCA_946412445.1 uncultured Eubacterium sp. | reverse complement strand
CTATTAAAGATTCATCATGTTTTATGCACAAAAACATTTGGCTTGATTATGCAGACAGACCAATAGGGGGGAGATAATATGAACCTTACGTTGAATATGATAGCAGAACAGCTTACGGACAAGGGTTATACTGCTGTTATACACCAAAAAGATATGAGTGCATACTCCTGTGTTAAGCTTTATAAGAAGGGGGCATTAACGCCGGAACCAGACGCGTTATATGTCAGTGAGCAGATTCCGGATTTTTCCTTTCTGGAAAAAGCGGCGGGTCTTGTTGTTCCGGTGAAGGAAACTTCGATTACATGTAATGCGATTTTTTTGAAGACAAGCCTTTCTCTGACAGAAATTTTAAATGATATTCTAAGTATCTTTTATGAGATTCAGAATTGTGAATTGCAGTTGGGGCATCTGATGCTTTGCAAATCCGGGCTTCAGGAAATGGTGACTTTAATGGAAAAAATATTGGGAAATCCCATATATGTGATTAACAACAGCTTTAAAGTCCTGGCGATGTGTGGGAGTGAGAATATGCGTGAATTAAGTGCAAATTGGAGACATATGGAGGATGTAGGCTATCTTCCTTATTCTACAATACAAAATCTGATTCATTCGGATGAACTGAACTCTATGGAGAATTATGATGATGCCAGATATACAGATTCAAAATATTTTTACACCCCCTTTATCAACTATAATCTCAAATATAAGAATATTTCACAAGGGCACTTTTTTATTATCGGGATGATGAAACCTATTTCAAAGGGAGACATCGATATTGTAAATCAATGTGGTCCTTACATTCGAGAAGCGGTTTTGTCCCGTCAGGAGGGTTTCTTTCCGAAAGGGCGCAGATATGAAGATTTTATGATGGATATTTTGAGAGGGAAGCTGACAGATATGAATTTTATGCAAAGACGACTGGAGGATTTGGGCTTTCAGGCGGGTAGTACTTATGTGCTTGTGAAAATACGTCCGGTCAATCAACATGAAATTATATTTAATTACATTGCCAAGGAATTGGAAAAGATAAACAACAGCAGACCAATTATAGCAGAACGTTGTATTATCACAATTGTATTGCTGAATCATTATGTTACTCTTCCAAGACTGTTAGAGATACTGGATGGGCTTTGTGCTGAGTATAGTTGTAAAATTGGTATCAGTGATATCTTTAATGGATACCATCAGTTTTCTTTACACTATCAGCAGGCCTATGCTGCGCTGGAGATTGGGGCGATTGTATCACCGCTCCTGCACGTTTATTGTTTTAAAGATTATCTGCTGCCTTTTGTTTTCAAAAGCCTTGAGAAGAAGAATCTAAGTCTTCGGGTATTTATAAGCAGGGAGTACTCACTTCTTACCGACTATGACAAAGAAAATAATACAGAATATGTGAAAACGCTGTATACATATATTCTTCAAAGTAAAAATGTAATTCATACGGCATATGCGTTGCATATACACAGGAATACGCTCAATTATCGACTAAATAAAATAGAAGATATCGGATATCTTTCTTTAAAGGATAATATGGTCTTGCTTCGCTTCTGGGTTTCACAGAATATTATTTCATACACCCAGACTACGCAATACAATGAAATATGAATTATGAATTTTTTATAGCTGGAATAGTGTTTTGGGATTGAAGTATGGTTTCATGAGTGTTGAGATATACACAATTATGTGTTATTATGCTTTTATAAAAAACACAAATGAGGAGCGGGAATATATGAAGAAAAATTATAAAAAGGCACTTATTGAGTTTTCCGAGCAGCTGGGACTGACGCTGGACACCCAGACGGCAACTATTTTTGGAGTACATAATGGATATTCTGTCTGCCTGACACCGGTGAACGAATCTTATCAATTCACCTTAAGTGTGGCGGTAAGCTATGGGGAGGGTATGCCAGATGCAAAGATTTTAAAGGGAGCTGTATCAAAATCCAAGACGGTCAGAGCTTGTACGGTGCAAGGCTATAGAGCGAATTATTCTCTGCGTGCAGGTATGACGAAAAAAAAGACCGGGGAAAATTTGCAGGAGGCTCTTTTAGCTGTGACAAGTTATCTGCATGAAAATGCGCTGGAAAACTGCTGCCAAAGCTGTGGTGCTTTAGGTGCTACAGAAGTCTATAACATATCCGGCACTGCTGAGATATTGTGCGAGAATTGCTTTTCAAAACGATGCGAAGAGGTGGCAGAAAAAGAAACACAGCAAAATCAAAAGAAGGAAAACCTGATTGGCGGGATTGTGGGGGCTCTGCTTGGCTCTATACTGGGTGCGGCGGCTATTGTTCTTCTGGGACAGCTAGGTTATGTAGCGGCATTGTCCGGTCTGATTCTTGGGGTATGCACACTGAAAGGATACGAACTTCTGGCTGGACGTTTAAGTAAAAAGGGGATTGTTATAAGCATAATAATTATGCTTATAATGGTTTACGTTGGTAATCGCGTGGACTGGTCGATTAGTGCTGCACAGTATTTTGAGGACTTAGATATACTGACGGCTTTCCGTCTGATTCCGGATTTGCTTAAGGAAGGCTATCTTGAATCCGGAGTTTATTATGGAAATCTGGCAATGGTGTATGTATTTACCTTGGTGGGAGCCGTGCCTACAATTATCAGTACTCTGCGTGCGAAAAGGCAGGCAAATGTAAGCCATAAGATGAGTGGGGATATAGAAAAACGCTGGCCAAAAGATTTTCAATAGAAAAGGAAGCCTTGACTAGTTATCGGAATTTGTTTATTGTAAGAGAGAAGTACACCGATATTTAATGCAAAATAAAATAGTAGTTAGAGGAACTTAGATGTTAGATGTGTGTTTGTTAGGAACAGGAGGGATGATGCCTTTGCCGAACCGGTGGCTGACCTCTTTAATGACCAGATATAATGGAAGCAATCTGCTGATTGACTGTGGGGAAGGAACGCAGATTGCAATAAAAGAAAAAGGATGGAGCTTTAAACCGATAGATGTGGTGTGTTTTACACACTACCATGCGGATCATATCAGCGGCCTTCCAGGGCTTCTTCTGACGATGGGAAATGCAGAGCGAAAGGAACCATTAACATTAATCGGACCCAAGGGTCTGAACAGGGTAGTATCTTCGCTCAGAGTGATCGCACCCGAACTGCCATTTCAGATTCAATGTATCGAAATTACTGAAGCGGAACAAAAGTTTGAGATCGCAGGTTACCATATCACGGCATTTCGGGTCAATCACAATGTGGTCTGTTATGGTTATAACATTGACATTCCGAGGATTGGCAAATTCGATGTGGATCGTGCCCGCATGCAAGGGATACCGGTAAAATACTGGAACAAGCTGCAAAAAGGGGAGAGAATCGAAGCGGATGGGATGATTTATACACCAGATATGGTACTGGGTGAAAAAAGAAAAGGAATTAAATTGACTTACTGTACGGATACCAGACCTGTTCCGTCAATTTCAGAGCATGCCAGGGGAGCGGATTTATTTATTTGTGAGGGAATGTATGGGGAACCAGAGAAAGAAGCCAAGGCGAAAGAATACAAGCATATGACATTTACGGAGGCTGGAATGCTTGCAAAAAATGCCGGGGTCCAAGAGATGTGGCTGACTCATTATAGCCCCTCCCTGGTTTATCCGGAACAATATCTGGAAAGTGTGCGAAAGATATTTCCAAATACCTGTGCATCCAGAGACGGACAATCCGCGGAACTGTTGTTTGAAGATTGAAGAAGGTCAGAGATGAATGAAAAAGATGTATTGATTTTAGCTATAGAAAGCTCCTGTGATGAAACTGCAGCCTCGGTTGTAAAAAATGGACGAACCGTATTATCGAATGTGATTTCATCTCAGATAAAGCTGCACACGCTATATGGAGGAGTCGTTCCGGAAATAGCGTCCAGAAAACACATAGAGAAAATAAATCAGGTAATAGAGCAGGCACTTCAGGAAGCGGAAATCAGCCTGGATGAGCTGGATGCCATAGGCGTTACCTATGGACCGGGTCTTGTGGGAGCGCTGCTGGTGGGTGTGGCGGAAGCAAAAGCCATTGCCTATGCAAAACATCTGCCGCTTATAGGAGTTCACCATATTGAAGGGCACGTATCGGCCAACTATATTGAAAATCCGGAATTGGAGCCGCCTTTTTTATGTGAGATCATATCCGGCGGTCATACGCACCTGGTCATGGTCAGGGATTATGGCAAATTTGACATTTTGGGGAGGACAAGGGATGATGCAGCGGGTGAAGCATTTGATAAGGTGGCCCGTGCGATAGGCTTAGGGTATCCCGGCGGCCCTAAAATCGATAAGCTGTCAAATGAAGGAAACCCGGATGCAATTGCATTTCCAAGAGCAAAAGTGGAGGATGCACCGTATGATTTCAGCTTCAGCGGTCTGAAATCTGCTGTGTTGAATTATCTTAATAAGTGCCGAATGGCTGGTGAAAGTATTGTTGAAGCAGATGTTGCGGCGTCATTTCAAAAGGCGGTGACAGATGTGCTGGTAGATAATGCAATACGGGCGGCCAGGGCTTATAGGATGGACAAACTGGCCATAGCCGGTGGAGTGGCATCTAACCAACATCTGAGAAAAGCGATGAAGAAAGCCTGTGAAAGAGAGGGGATTACCCTTTACAACCCATCCCCTATATTCTGTACTGATAATGCCGCCATGATCGGGGTGGCTGCTTATTATGAGTTCCTTAATGGAACCAGACATGGATTAGATTTGAATGCAATTCCAAATTTGAAACTGGGTGAACGTTAGACACCAGTTATAATCATGGAGGGTACACGAAAATGGAAAAAAAGGATAAGTGTACGGCCATATTGCTTGCCGCCGGGAAGGGAACCCGTATGGGCAGTGGTGTTCCGAAACAATTTATGAATATTTTGGATAAACCAGTGTTATACTATTCCCTGAACTGTTTTCAGGATTCAAAACTGATAGATGATGTGATTATAGTGGCTGCGAAAGACATGATTTCCTATTGCAAGGAAACTATTGTCGACAGCTTCGGTTTTACAAAGGTAAAATGTGTGACAGCCGGAGGTGTTGAACGCTATGATTCTGTTTATGAAGGTTTGAAGCTCTGTGAAGATGCGGATTATGTCTATATACATGATGGTGCGCGTCCTTTTATAACGGAGGAGATATTATTAAGAGGATATAAAGAGGTAAAAGCAGTAGGCGCCTGTGTAGCGGGAGTACCGTCCAAGGATACAATAAAATTGACAGATCATGAAGGCTTTGTGAAGAAAACCCCCGACCGAAACACAGTATGGATAATCCAGACCCCTCAGATTTTCAGATACAGCACCATCCGCCATGCATATGACAAACTTCAGAGTCAGAAGAAGGGTGGAATAACGGATGATGCCATGGTTCTGGAAAAGATGGAAGGGCATCCTGTTCGGGTATTTATGGGGGATTACAGAAACATTAAGATTACTACAGCAGAGGATTTGGATGCAGCGGAAATTTTTGCCGGAAAAATAAAAAAAATGTAAGTAAGTT
>CAMKHH010000101.1 GCA_946412445.1 uncultured Eubacterium sp. | reverse complement strand
AACTTTTAAAAATTTTAAATTATTTATTTTACTGTTGCCCTCTGAACAGAAAGCGATTACAATAGATTAAGTACAATGCTGTCAATTTCTAAGTTGACATAAAATCAGGGGAAAATAATTAACAATGGTTATTGATAAAAGTTCAGGGGAGACATTTGATGAAGAAGGGAGTCATAAAGGGTTGCGTACTTCTGGCCATTTTTGCCGCATCTATGGCAGGATTTTCGGTTTTTTTTAATAGAGAAAAAGTAGTTAATACAAGAGATTTTGAAACATCGGCGCTACCGGTGGCATATATAGGAATGGATCATATATCGGTTAACAGAATGTTTGGATATCGTCAGCAGATGGATGGGACCTCCATGCGGGGAAGCCTTACACCTCTTACTGCAGACAGGGAGTTAACCTTACAGATAAATCCTTATGGAAAAGAGATCAACAGTGTTGCATATGAAGTAACATCAGCTGATGGCTCAGAACTTGTGGGTAATGCAAAAGTAAAAAGCCTGGAGGACAAGGACAGCTTAAAGGAGGCTACGTTCCGGCTGGACACGCCTATTTTAATGAATCAGGAATATCTGCTGCGCTTTACGGTTAATCTGGAAGGAGACACTTCGCCTGTCTACTACTACACGAGGATTATACAACGATCGGGAATCAATATCAGTACATATCTGGAATTTGTACAGGATTTTTATGAGAGGTGTATAAACAAAGAATCCGCCAGTGACCTGACCGCATATATTGAGCCGGATAACACAGCATCGAACAGCAGCTTTAATAAGGTTACGATACATTCAAGTTTTGATCAATTGACCTGGGGAAGTCTGTCACCGGAAATCGTAAAGCGGGCGGTTCCGGTTATTAAGGATTTTAATGAAACCACCACCAGCATTACTCAGGAATATATTATCAGTGCCAAGGATACAGACGGTAATACCGAGTATTACAGCGTCAGTGAATTCTATCGGATGCGTTATTCTCAGTCGCGTATTGTACTCTTGGATTTTGAAAGAAGCGCAACTCAGATTTTTGACGCGGATCTGCCTGTGCTTACCAGTCAGGGAATAAGCCTTGGGGTGGTGAACAAAGATGTGCAATATGTGAGCAATAAGAACGCTGATATTGTGGCTTTTGTAGTAGATGGGGACCTCTGGTCCTACAACAGGAGTGCGAATAAGTGCACAAAGATTTTTGGCTTTCGTAATACGAAAGAGACTGATGAAAGGGCTGAAAATACAGAACATGATATTAAAATTGTCCGCGTATCTGAGGCAGGGGACATTGCCTTCGTTGTATATGGGTATATGAATTCGGATATCCATGAAGGCATGGTGGGAAGCGCGGTATATCATTATTATGCGGAAAGGAATGTGACACAGGAGGAATTGTTTATTCCAAGCAGTAATTCCTATGAGTTCTTAAAACAAAATCTGTCTGTGCTGTCCTATGTAAGCAAGAAGGATCAGCTGTATTTGTTTATTGAAGGAAATCTCTACCAGGTGGATCTTGCAAGCGGCAGCTATAAGATTGTAAAGGACAGTATTTCGCCTGACTGTTTTGTGATATCGAAAAGCCAGGCATCAGTGGCCTGGATGGAGGAGATGGATGAAAACAGTTCCACGCATATTACTGCCATGAGCCTTGAGACAGGAGAGGTATTACAGGTATCGGCTCCGGAAGGACAGAAAGTCAAGGCCCTGGGATTTATTAATGAGGACTTGATCTATGGCCTGGCGAATGATACGGATATCTTAAGTGATACGGCGGGTAATGTTACATTTGCCATGAATAAACTATGCATACAGAATTTTACCGGTGAGGTTATAAAAGAATACCAACAGGATGGGGTTTATGTAACGCAGGTTAATATTCAGGAGGGTCTTATAGAACTGATACGGGCCCAAAAGGATCAGGATACGTTTATCCCGGTATCTGATGACCATATTATGAACAACCTCATGGATCGTGAAGAGACTGTCACCACGAAGCTGAGTGTCAGCAAGAGAAAAGGTACACAGGTAGGACTTGAATTTACAAAAACAGGAAAAACCAGAAATTTGTTTGTCCAGAAGGCGATGCTGATCGATGAAGATAAGACGCCTACCTTAAAAATCGAGGTTCCAAAACAGGAGACAGAACAGTATTATGTGTACGGAAAGGGAAAGCTTCTGAATGTGAGCACAAAAATCAATGATGCCATACAGGAAGCGGACCAGAATATGGGCGTGGTATTGAACAGAAAGCAGCAATATGTGTGGGAGCGGGGAAATCAGTCCGAATCCATGAAACTGGATATAAGTACGGTACCCGAATCGCTGCTCCAGGCCCCATTGGATGAAACCACAATCAAGAATGCGCTGGGTGACGGATATATGGTCATGAACTTGAGCGGATGCAGCTTATCCAGCGTGCTATATCAGGTCAGTGCAGGCTATCCCGTTGTTGTAAAGACAGGGGAAGGTAGCAGTGCATTAATGGTAGGATACGATAAATATAATACCTGGTTGTATGATATGGCGACTCAGCAGATTTATCCCAAAGGAATGAATGACAGTACAGAGGCATTTGCAGCAGCCGGAAATATCTTTATAAGTTACAGGGTTATTCATTGATAAAATTCAATTTCAGAAAAGTTATTACAGTTCAGCCGTGCGAAGTCAAGACCGCGGGCTGAACTGTAACTTTTTTACGCGCTTATTGAGGAAGGCTGTCTCTGAGACAAAGTGCTCCATATCCAACCAGGGGATTTGGGTATTCATTAAATCCCGGAAGACTGCGGGCACCTTTTCGCAGGTAGGCCTTTACTTTCTCTCCATATAAAAATGTGTCGTTTCCTTTTAGAATCCCCCACTCCATCATGAGAGCAGCGCTGCCCGTTACAAAAGGTGTAGCGAACGATGTTCCGGTAAATTCGCTGTAGGAGGCTCCTGTTCCCGCACTGGGAGCATTGATTCTTACTCCGGGTGCAACAAGATCCGGTTTTAATGTTGCAAGTATCCTCGTATAGCCCCGGCCGGAAAAATCAGCATAAGTCTGGATACGGGAATCATAAGCCCCGACAGTAAGTGCCCGAAATGCAGTGGAAGGAATAGTCAGCGTCGAGTCTGCGGTTGGCGTAAGGAATCGGGTATTCGTACCTATGGAACTGCCGCTGGGAAGCCAGAGGTTGTAGGCTCCTTCTACGATATCATGAGGTACCAGACGGAAGGACCAGATACCAGAGGTAATATAGGAATTCGTACCTGAAGGCAGAAAGTCAAAATAGATTTCCTGAGTAAAGGCATAAGGGGAAGGCATGCCGTAGTATACCAGAACGGACACACCCGGCAGCGAAAACCGCTGTGTTCCCGATATCGGGTTAACAGGACCAGCCACTGCACCTCCAGGATGCTGGAGATAAATATCAAAGTCATCTACATAGGATTTCCAAAGCTGAACATTCAGGTTTGGTTCGTATGTACCGACACTGAATTCAATCGTTGTTGTGGTGTCATTCGTTAAAACTCCGCTTGTGTGAAGAGAGGTATTTCCCTCATTGCCGCTTCCGATACATATTACATTCTGCCCCAGGTCTGATACCATATTGATATATGTTTCCAGAATAGAATCTCCGCTGTGGGAGCCATAATTATTACCAAAGCTTAAATTAATTGCCAGAGGCATCTGAAGGGAGAGTGAGAGCCGAACTACATAGTCAATGCCTTGAATGAGTTGAGTGGTACGGGGGAAATCCGTACTGGTTGGGGTTCCAAGTTTTACTACAACCAGTGTACTTTGTGTGGCTACGCCGGCGTTGACACCACCGGAAGCCCTGCCATTACCTGCAGCAATTCCCATTACTGCGGTTCCGTGCCCACTGTAATCTGAACTGGGTACAACGGAAGGATTCCCTTGCAGGGCCTCATTAATCTGCGTGTCTGTATATTCCGTGCCAATATTGTAACCCTCCGGGGGCGGTCCTGTGGAAATCGTCTGATCCCACAGACGCAGAATCCGTGTAGTGCCGTCATCATTCTGAAAGTCTGGATGCTTGTAATCAATTCCTGAATCTATACAGGCCACCAGGATTCCAGTCCCGAATAATCCATTTACGGGGTCTTGCTGAAGGGGATTGATACAGGAAATTGCCCGGCCCTGGTAGGTCGCAAAGTTCAGCCGCTTGGGTTTCTCCATATAGGTGATTTGAGGAAGCATGGCAACGGTATCCACCAGTCCTGTCGGTATCACCAGGATGGCATAGTTTCCCAGCAAAGGGGTAACGACAATTCCCTCTTCTCTCAGAAAACTGATATCGCCCTGGTAACGAACGATGACTTCCCATGCATTTTGTTCCGCTTCATATCCGAGATTCAAATTGTATGAACGCCGTCTTTCTTCGGGAGTAGCCTCGAGAGCAAGATTTAACAGATTTTCGATTTTTTGATTGGCCATATAATTCTCCATATGTATATCATTTTTAAAGGATTAATGCTATAATTAAAAGGATTTTGCCCCCTACATCATAATATGTATTTACAGTAGGTATTTATGAAAGGATTAGATGAAATGAAAGAGTGGGAGAAACTTGTAAGAAAAGTGACACCGTATGTGCCGGGTGAACAGCCGGGCGAACGGGATATAGTTAAGTTAAATACCAATGAGAATCCCTATCCGCCTGCACCGGGAGTCCAGCGTGTTTTACATGAAATGAAGGCGGACGAGCTGAGACTGTATCCGGATCCTACGGCTGCCGGACTGGTTGAATGTATAGCGCAATACTATCAGGTGAAGAGCAGCCAGGTATTTACAGGAGTTGGTTCAGACGATGTACTGGCTATGGCTTTCATGACATTTTTTAATGGAAAAGATCCTGTCCTGTTTCCGGAAATTACGTATTCTTTTTATGACGTATGGGCAGATGTGTTTCGCATCCCTTATCAGCAGATACCGCTGGATGAGAAATTTCAAATTGTGCCGTCAGACTACTTTGGTGAAAATAGAAAAAATGGGGGTATTATATTTCCAAACCCGAATGCGCCTACAGGCGTTGAGCTGCCTCAGGAAGCTATTGAATCCATTCTGATACATAATCCGGATGTTGTTGTGATTGTGGACGAAGCCTATGTTGATTTTGGAGCCGCATCGGCACTTCCTTTTATTGACAAATATGAAAATCTCTTAATTGTTCAGACTTTTTCGAAATCCCGTTCCATGGCCGGGATGCGAATCGGATATGCAATCGGCAGTGAGAAACTGATTCACTATCTAAATGATGTAAAATACTCCGTTAATTCATATACAATGAACAGAACAGCACTTGCGCTTGGGATAGAAGCGATAAAGGATGATGCATATTTCAAAAAAAACCTGAAAAAGCTCATGGAAACCAGAGAATGGGTGAAAGATGAGCTAAAAGGACTGGGCTTTTTATTTGAAGATTCCAAAGCCAATTTTATATTTGCATCTCATAAATCAGTGCCGGCAAAAGAAATATTCGAAGAATTGAAAAAAGAACATATCTATGTG
>CAMKHH010000100.1 GCA_946412445.1 uncultured Eubacterium sp. | reverse complement strand
CGGCAGCATTACTTTTCTCCGGATGCGGTTCGGAAGGCGCACCGGCAGACAGTTCCGGAAAATCGGATGAGAGTTCTACATCTGAATCGGGCGAAGCTGAGGCTGAAGCAGTTACAACGGTGGGGCCTGATTCAGGCACACATATGGAGATGTGGTCCTTTGTGGAGATGCATAACACATTTTATGCAAAAATGTTGGAAAAATGGAATGAAGAAAATCCGGACAGGCAGATACAGATTACATTCACGACCTATCCATTTGCCGATATGCATAATAAAATGATTATGGCACTTCAGACAGGAGAGGGCGCACCGGATTTATGTGATATCGAACGGGGACAATTTCCTAATTTTCTGCAGGGTGAAGTTCAGCTTTATCCATTGAATGATGCATTGGAACCATACAAAGCGGATCTGGTACCATCCAGAATTGAAATTTATTCGAAAGATGGTGAAAACTATGGTGCTCCAACGCACGTAGGAGCGACAGTCATGTTCTATAACGATGAACTGCTGAAACAATATGATATCGATTATTCGACGATTAAAACCTGGGATGACTATACTGAGGCAGCTAAAAAACTGAAAGATGCATCAGGTGGTAAGGTCAAGATGACATCGGTGGATACAGGAGGAACGGACTGGTTGTGGCTGGCGATGGCTGAGAACAAGGAGGACTGGGTGAATAAAGACGGAAAGGCCGTAATTCCGGATTCAATTCCCCAGATGTTAAAGATGCAGCAGGGATGGCTGGATGATGATTTGGCTATGTTATCACCAGATGGACAGGTCGATCTTGAGGCCGGATTTCAGAACATTCTGGATGGGAATATTGCTTCTTTCCCCAAAGCCATGTGGTTTATGAGCCGCTTCCTGAACTATATGCCTGAGGAAAAAGGGAAATGGGCGATGGCACCTTGTCCAGTGTTTGAAGAAGGACAGTCTCGTTCTGTGGGAATAGGCGGAACAGGAACTGTCGTGACAAAACAATCAAAGGATCCTGAACTTGCTGCTGACTTCATTACCTATGCAAAATGCTCAAAAGAAGGATGCCTTGGAATCTGGGAAAATCTTGGGTTTGATGTGTGCAACACGTCCGTATGGACAGATCCTGCAGTTACTCAGGATACTTCAAATCAGTATATTGCGTTTTTCAAAACAAATCCTTTCGATGTATTGAATGAGGTTAAAGATGAGGTAGAAGCTATTACTGTAAACGCTAATGCATTTACCTTAGGGGATTACCTTAATACGACTACATTGAATTCCATATTGCATGATGGGACAAAAGTTGATGATGCAATAAAAGATGCGAAGGAGTATATGGAGGTTGAGCAGGATTAACTGCCAGAATCGACAGGGAGCAGCTACAGAATGGATTCTACAGCTGCTCCCTGCTGTATACATGGTAAGGATTTGATACGCAACATATAAAGGAGTGAAGGCTATGAAGTTTAAAAAGTTTCTGTATTCTCAAAAAGCAGCCCCATATGTATTTGTACTTCCATTTATATTGAGTTTTTGTATATTTTGGATTTATCCATTATTTTCTACAGTTAAGATGAGTTTCCAGTCAATTCTTCCCGGACAGGTTGAATGGGTTGGTTTCGCCAATTATGGGAAATTACTCAAAGACACTACCTTTCATACTGCAATCAAGAACAGCTTTACATATATGCTGCTGTCCATTGCGCTGCTGATTCCATTTCCGATGCTTTTTGCTGTAATGATGGACGGCAGTCTGGTAAAGGCAAAGGGATTGTGGAAGGCACTGTTATACCTTCCGGCGCTGACCTCCGTAGTGATTTCGGGAACACTGTTCCGCCTGATGTTCTCAGAATATACGACGGGTCAGATGAATGTGCTGTTGACAAATTTGGGGATGCAGCCAATTGCGTGGCTGAAGAATGGTGCAACTGCAATGGCTG
The DNA here is from genome assembly GCA_946412445.1 of uncultured Eubacterium sp. GTDB lineage: Bacteria > Bacillota > Clostridia > Lachnospirales > Lachnospiraceae > Novisyntrophococcus. The sequence continues at coordinate 3,584 of CAMKHH010000100.1, read as the reverse complement.
CACTGCTGGTTTTATGTTGTTGGAGGTGGACTGGTGTGAATATGCTGTATTTCTTATCTGGTCTGAAGGGAATTGATAAGACTTACTATGAGTCAGCGGAGATTGATGGGGCGGGTGCCTGGAAGAAATTTCGATATATTACGCTTCCATTATTAAAGCCCACAACAATTTATGTAGTTACAATCAGTGTCTATGCAGGACTTTCGATGTTCCTGGAATCCTTCATGCTGTGGAATGGCAATACATCGCCGAAGAATATAGGACTGACAATTGTGGGATATCTGTATAAACGTGGAATTGAAAAGAATCAGCTGGGATATGCTTCTGCGGTAGGGCTGGTTCTGCTGATTCTGGGATTACTTATTAATGTTGTGCAGCTTGTGGCGAATGGTACATTTAAAAAGGAGGAGAGCTAAATGATGACAACGACGGCAAAGCCTCCCCAAAAAGACAAAATGGGCATTCAGAAGAAACAAACAATACTAAGTATTTTATCAACTGCATGGTTTGCATTCCTGGGAATTATAATTATATTTCCGGTATTTGCAGGCTTATTAGCCTCTTTTCGCCCCGGACGTGAACTGATTCGTAAGGGATTATCCGTAAATTTAGATATTTCAACCATGACCTTGAATAATTATAAATATTTATTTTCGTGGAATGCAGATTCAAAGAAATATTTCATGTGGTTTAAGAACAGCATGGTTCTTACGATAACAACTGTGGTTTTAACCTTGTTGATTTGTTATCTGGTGGCATATGGAATTTCCATGTATGTTTTCAAACTGCGTAATATAATCTTGTTTTTAGTTATTGCAACAATGATGGTTCCGTTTGAAATACTGATGCTCCCGCTTTACAAGCAGATGATTGATATAAAACTTATTAATACTACAGCCGGGGTCATCCTGCCGGGACTTTGTGCTGCATCTACCATATTCTTTTTCCGACAATATATGATCGGACTTCCAAAAGAGTTGTTGGATGCAGGCCGTATCGATGGAGCAACAGAATATGGAATCTGCTTTAAGATTATTTTTCCAATAACGAAACCTGCGTTTGCATCTATGGCAATATTGTCAACTATGGGAGCGTGGAATAATATGCTCTGGCCAATGCTGGTATTTCGTGATGCAAAGAAATTCACACTTCCAATAGGCTTAAATACACTTTTGACACCCTATGGAAATAATTATGATTTGCTGATTGCGGGATCCATGTTTGCAATCATACCAATTTTTGTGGTATTCTTATGTTTCCAAAGCTATTTTATTGATGGAATGACAGCAGGAGCTGTCAAGGGATGAACGGTCAATTTAAAGGAAAAGACAAAGGAGATTACCGTTATTAAGGTAATCTCCTTTGTGATACACACTTACTTTAATACCAAAGTATGCAAGGAAAGCTGCCAGTGGCAGGCTTTCTGAATTTAGCTAATCCAGTATTGCATATTGGAGAAAATTCATGTATAGTGAATTAAGAAAAATCTAAAGTACTCTCAAAGCACTAGAAGGCGGGGTTAGATGTTACACATTAAAAACTTGGATGAAGGACTTAACGTGTTTAAAGCATTGGGATCGGAGCTGAGAATCAATATTGTGAAGCTTCTCCTGGAAAATAAAGAGATGAATATGAATGAACTGGCATCAAGCCTGGGAATTACGAATGGTGCTCTTACAAGCCATATGAAGAAGCTTGAGGAAAGCGGAATCGTCAAAATTCTGACGGAGCACGGCGGACATGGTAATCAGAAGATGTGCAGGGTGAATGTGGATAAGATATTGGTTGAGGTGGAAGCAGAAGAGATAGAAGATGAGCGGAATATATATAATACGGAAGTTCCTGTAGGACATTATTCCAATTATGAGGTTTATCCAACTTGCGGTATATCCACAAACAAGGCTTTGATTGGTGAAGTTGATGATTCCAGGTATTTTGCGCATCCGGATAGAATGAATGCCGGCATATTCTGGTTTACCAAGGGGTATGTTGAGTATATTATTCCTAATCTGCTGCCAAATTCCACAAAGATTGAGCAACTGACGTTGTCTATGGAGATAAGCTCTGAGGCCCCCGGGGTAAACAGTGACTGGCCTTCCGATATTTCTTTTATTTTAAATGATGTTAAGATTGGTACCTGGACGAGTCCGGGTGATTTTGGAGATGTGCGAGGTATTTTTACTCCTGACTGGTGGTTTCCCAACTGGAATCAGTATGGGCTGCTCAAGATGATTTCTATCAATAAAAAAGGTACCTTTCTGGATGGACTTAAGATATCAGACGTAAATATAAAACAATTTGCACTGGATTACAGAAGCACAATCCGGTTTAAGCTTCAAGTACCTGAAGATGCCAGAAATGTAGGCGGACTTACAATCTTCGGGAGCAGTTTTGGAAATTATAGTCAGGATATTAAGGTTCGTATCTCATATAGTCCCATGTAAACATAATAATTGCACTTTGTAAAAGGTGTTCTGCGTACGCAGAACACCTCCAGGAAGAAAGATGAACTACTTATATCGCTACATAAAACCATATATTGGCATCATGCTTGTCGGGCTGACAATCAAAACGGTAGGAACACTGTCTGAATTGGCACTTCCGTATATCTTAAGCCATATTCTCGATACAATTGTTCCAGCCAATGGAAAGGTATCCATGATTATCGCGTGGGGATGTCTGATGATTTTCTTTGCCCTGGCTGCGGTTGTCTGCAATGTCAAGGCAAACCGCATGGCGTCAAAGGTCTCGCGGGACTGTACCGAAAAAATCCGCCATGACCTGTTCCATCGTACAATGACACTTTCAGCGAAACAGATTGATACATTCACAATTCCGTCTCTGGAATCCAGAATCACAACAGATACATATAACGTACAAAGTTTTATAAACAGAATACAGAGGTTAGGCGTGCGGGCACCGCTTTTGCTTTTGGGCGGAATTATTGTTACATTGGTCATGGACTCATTTCTCTCGTTAGTTATGATTGCGGTGCTTCCTGTAATCTTTATACTCGTCTACTTTATTTCCACACTGGGAGTAAAGCGCTACTCAAACGTACAGAAATCCATGGATAATATGATTCGTGTGGTCCGAGAAGACTCACAGGGCATTCGTGTGATTAAAGCACTTTTCAACGTGGGAAGAGAACATCAAAGGTATGACCAGGTGAATCAAAAGCTGGTGGAAAATGAAAAGAAGGCAAGTTTGATTATGGGGACTGCCAATCCTGTCATGAGCCTCATGATGAACCTTGGAATTACATTTGTTGTTTTAATAGGTGCCTACCGGGTGATGGGACTTCAGACAGAGCCAGGTAAGATTGTGGCATTTACACAATACTTTACCATGATTTCTACAGGCATGATATCAGTCACCCGTATGTTTATGATGTATACCAAATGCTCTGCTTCCGCTTCCAGAATCCAGCAGGTAGTGGATGCACCCGAGGATCTTATGCTGCATTCAGAAAGTAAATATCCACCTCAGCATGAGAATGGATATATCGTCTTTGACCAGGTGGATTTTGCATACAGCAAAGGACGAGGTACATTGCAGAACATAAGCTTTTCATTGCCCCGGGG
>CAMKHH010000099.1 GCA_946412445.1 uncultured Eubacterium sp. | reverse complement strand
TTTTTATTCAGAAAACCTGCCACTGGCAGCTTTCCTTGCATGCTTTGGTATATAAATACAGCAGGCAACCCTATGGATTGCCTGCCATCTAAAATGACCTGTGTGAAGTTTTAATTCCTCAGCCCCTGTAGTAATTAATCAGGCATCCTTTTAAAATAATTTCTCGCTCATTATCTGTCAGATCACCCAATTTCATTTCAAAAGGTGTAAGTTTATCTGAAACCTTATATGCGACGATGACGTCCGCTTTATCTCTCACCGCTTTATAAATTTCAGGTATGAAAAGATAATCTCCATTCTTAAAGGGCAGACTACCGGGTGAAACCAGGAATGGCAGCATACCCCAGTTAATCAGGTTGGAGCGGTATCTTTTTGTTGCATACTCATTGGCAATATTCGCCCATCCCCCAAGTACCTTCTGGCAGGAAGCAGCCTGCTCCCTTGCAGAACCATCCCCTGGCTTCACAGCAAAAATCGTAGAGCCTATTCCCATATTTTCCATCTTCACATCTGGACAGGATTTGGAAATCACATCCATCACCGTCTTTAACTCCGGCAGTTCCTCTACCGGATCATTTCCATCGCAAAGGGCCTCCTGGGCTACTTTCACTTCTTTTGCCCGGCCCACATAAGCAGGATCTTTTCTGGATAGCGTAAACTCGGCTAATCCAAGTGGATTGGAACGAAAAGAGGAGGTTTCTCCGGAAGGTATTAATTCATCGGTTGTCGTAACCGGATCATGGATTTCTGACACTACCTTCAGAATCAGATTTTCCGGAAGAGATGACATCTCAGGCCAGTCTTTTATATTCGGACCAAATTGAATTTCAACCGATGGATCTGCCTTCCCCTTACTGTCAAACACTCTGTTTGCATATATATTTTTGTCAAAATGATATACCGGATGCGTGTACTCACCGGCAAACTCTGTCGCCGGAGTCAAATAGCCTTTATTTGCCGCTGTTGCAGCAATGGAACGGGCATCCATCAGCGCAACTGAGGATATCTGTCCATTCTGAATCTTGGATCCTTCCCGGTTCGGGAAATTTCTTGTTGAATGCCGGATACTGAATGCATTGTTAGCAGGTGTGTCCCCTGCCCCAAAACAAGGACCGCAGAAAGCTGTCTTTACAACAGCTCCTGTTTCTAAAAGAGCTGCCAAAGTACCATTCTTAGCCAATTCCATGTAAATCGGTGTGCTTGCAGGGTATACGCTGAGTGTAAATGCATCAGATCCTGTGCTATGTCCTCTCAATATATCCGCAGCGTCACAGATGTTCTCAAATCCACCTCCTGCACAGCCTGCAATAATTCCCTGATCCACATACAATCTGCCACTTTGCACCTTGTCTTTCAGATGAAATGAAACTTTACCATCCAGGCTTACCTGGGCTTTCTTCTCAACATCCTCTAAAATATCCGTCAGGTTCGCATTCAACTCTTCTATGGTATAAGTATTGCTGGGATGAAATGGCATGGCTATCATGGGTTTTACCTTGTCAAGTTCCACGGTAATCATCCCATCATAATATGAAATCTCTCCGGGATTCAACTCCTTATACTCTGCAGTTCTTCCGTGAATCTCATAGTATTCCCTGATTTTATCGTCAGTCTTCCAGATAGAAGAAAGGCAGGTGGTTTCCGTGGTCATGACATCCACGCCGATCCGATAATCGGCACTTAAGTTTGCAACTCCCGGACCCATAAACTCCATAACCTTATTTTTTACATATCCATTTTCAAATACCGCACCAATAATGGCCAGAGCAATATCCTGAGGCCCTACACCCGGCTGAGGTTTTCCGGTCATATAAACTCCTACTACCTCCGGCATAGCTATATCGTAAGTTTTACTCAGCAGCTGCTTTACCAGCTCAGGGCCGCCTTCCCCCATAGCCATGGTACCAAGAGCACCATACCGGGTATGGGAGTCTGATCCCAAAATCATCTTCCCTCCTCCGGCCATCATCTCACGGGCAAATTGATGAATAACAGCCTGGTGAGGAGGCACATAAACCCCTCCATACTTCTTTGCGCAGGTCAGTCCAAACATATGATCATCTTCATTAATCGTTCCACCCACGGCGCAAAGCGAATTGTGGCAGTTCGTCAATACGTATGGTATCGGAAACTTTTCCAACCCTGATGCACGGGCAGTCTGAATAATGCCCACGAAGGTAATATCATGAGAAGCCAGTTCATCAAATTTAATACGCAGATTCTTCATATCATCAGAGGTATTATGGTCTTTTAAAATTCTATATGCAATGGTATTCCTGGAAGCCTCCTCTTTTATTGCACTCTTACCGGTCAGGGATTTGAGCTTTGCCTGGGCTTCATAATCGTCAGCAATCAGATGTTCCCCGTGCACCAGATAAGCACCGCTACCCATCAATTGAATCATCTTTTATCCTCCGTTATTTCTGTCTCTTATTTACTCATTCGCTTTCATATATTTCATATAGCTTACAACCATCATCGCTATTTTGAACGTCAGTGCATCGTCAAACACTCTGATATCCAGACCCGTGCTTTTCTGCAGTTTCTCCAGACGATATACAAGTGTGTTACGGTGCACGTATAGCTGCCGGGAGGTTTCCGATACATTCAGGCTGTTTTCAAAAAACTTATTAATGGTAATAAGCGTTTCCTCATCAAATGTATCCGGGAGATCTTCTCCAAAAACTTCCCTCATAAACATTTCACAAAGCGGAACCGGGAGTTGATAGATCAAACGTCCTATTCCAAGACGGCTATATGGGACAATGTTCTTTTCTGCATAAAATATCTTACCTACTTCGAGCGCCATCTTCGCCTCTTTATAGGATTTTGATACATCCTTGATCTCCGTCACCGGATTTCCATAAGATACACGAACTTGTGACATAGCTTCTGCATTCAGCATGTCCACCAGCATGTGCGCTGTCTGTTCCATCTCAGCCTCATCATCCGTATCTTTAATCTCTTTGACGATTATGATGCTGTGTTCCTCAACTGCAGTAATAAAGTCTTTTGGCCTGGAAGCAAACAGGGTTTTTACTGTTTCCATGGCTCCGAGATCCTTCTCCGTCTTTGTCTCAATCATATATACTACTCTGCGGGCTTCCGTATCGATTCGCAGCTTTTTGGCACGATTATATACGTCAACCAAAAGCAGATTGTCCAGCAGCAGGTTCTGAACAAAATTATTCTTATCCAGCCGCTCTTTATATGCAATGATAAGATTCTGGATCTGACATACAGCCACTTTTCCAATCATATATGCATCATCACTGCTTCCCTTTGCTACCAGCACATACTCCACATTCTGGTTATCATTCACCTTAAAAAAATGATAATCCTGAACTACCTGGCTGTCTGCTGCCGAATTTACAAAAGAACTGATACTGTCCGGATTCACTTCATTCTCCGGAAATGTGGTGACGATGGTACTCCCATCCGTATTCATCACACACAGATCAATCCTCGTAATATTTCTCAATTCATCTATAGTTTTTTGTAAAACCTGACTTGTTATCAAAACAGTCACTTCCTTTCTCTGAATCTACTTTTAGTTTTCAAAAGAACTAACATAAATATACCGTATTTTTTATAAATTAGCAATCATTTTTGTTATCGGGCTGATAGATGAACTGTAATCTAAGGAAAAGAGACAGCCACAAAATTCTGCAGCTGTCTCTTTTCTATACTTATCCGTTTCTATTAAAAGTCCGGTTGTCTTTCAAACATACTCTAGTTTGTAATTGTAAGTTCCGTCTCTTTATCAAACAGATGTACTTTTTCCATGTCCAAAGCGAATTTAACCATATCACCTGTTCTGGCTGTCGTACGGGGATCAACACGGGCTGTCATCGGGAACTCTTCGACATCAAAATACAGATAAACTTCTGCACCCAATAACTCGTATACGTTGATTTTAGCTTCAATCACACTATCTTTAGAGGTCTCAATCATCATCTGAGAATCGCTGACATTTTCAGGACGGATTCCCATAACGACTGTCTTTCCGTCATATCCGCCATCGATTACCGCTTTTGCCTTCGAAGCAGGAAGTTTCAGTGTATACTTGCCAACAGTCAGAGTTACATCACTTCCGTTAACTTTCACTTTTGCGTCCATGAGGTTCATCTGAGGAGAACCGATGAATCCCGCAACAAACAAGTTGCCAGGTCCGTTGTAAAGGTTCTGCGGCGTGTCAACCTGCTGTACAACACCGTCTTTCATAACGACAATCCTTGTACCAAGAGTCATAGCCTCAGTCTGATCATGTGTTACATATATAATGGTAGCTCCCAATCTTTCATGCAGCTTGGAAATCTCAGTACGCATCTGAACACGAAGCTTTGCATCCAGGTTTGACAGCGGCTCGTCCATAAGGAATACTTTCGGATCACGGACAATGGCACGTCCCATAGCAACACGCTGTCTCTGACCACCGGAAAGCGCTTTAGGCTTACGGTCTAACAATTTCTCCAGATCAAGAATCTTAGCTGCCTCACGAACCTGTTTATCAATCTGATCTTTTGGAACTTTTCTCAGTTTCAAGCCGAAAGCCATGTTGTCATATACAGTCATGTGGGGGTACAGAGCATAGTTCTGGAAAACCATTGCAATATCCCTGTCTTTTGGCTCTACATCGTTCATAACTTTATCGCCGATTTTTAAGGTTCCGTCAGAAATCTCCTCAAGCCCTGCAATCATACGAAGGGTCGTAGATTTACCACATCCTGAAGGTCCTACAAAGATAACAAATTCTTTGTCTTCGATGTCAAGATTAAAGTCTTTAACCGCTTCAAATCCATTGGGGTATTTCTTACAAATGTGCTGTAATGATAAGCTTGCCATTTTCCATTTCCTCCTAAACTTCTAAGGGTCTTTCACCCAATCTTTTCTTCTGCTACCAGTATACATAAATGCTCTTTCATGTACCATGCTATTATTAAACAAATTTTGTCAGACACCTTTGTAAAATCTGATTATCATGTACTTTGCCCATATTTACTTCTGACACATTGAACAAACAATCCTGTTTTTCGTATGCAGATTGACGAATCCTTTTTTTATATTTTATTCATTTGCATTTTTCCCTGTTTTTCGTTATACTTTTCTATATGGTTTTTATCCGTCTTCGATTTGGGAGTGGATAATCTTACAAATTTATTAAGAGAAAAGAGGCAAAAAACTATGGGCTTAGGTGGGATTTTCAGTATTGACAGCAAATTTTCCCAGATCATGAGCAGACTGTTTGATCTGATGATACTGAACCTTATTTTTATTGTGACGTCCATTCCCATTGTGACGATTGGGGCGAATATCACAGCTATGTATTATGTGACGATTAAGATGGTACGCAACGAAGATTCTTATACTTTTAAAAGCTATTTTAAATCTTTTAAAGAAAACTTCAAACAGTCAACGATCATCTGGCTGATTCTTCTGGCTGCCGGACTGTTTTTGACGTGGGATATCTATCTGGTTAATAATGTCATGACTGGTGCGGTTACTAATATTAAATATGTTTTCTATTTTGTATTGCTGATATACGTA
>CAMKHH010000098.1 GCA_946412445.1 uncultured Eubacterium sp. | reverse complement strand
CCGTTTTACCATTAAGTAATGATAGCAACTCATAGATTTTATTCTCGTGCAGCAGGCATTTGGCGCGTACTAGTTTGTCGGCGGCAAAGGTTATGGGGGTCATAACCTCCTTGCTCTGCTGCTCGTCTTTCAGCCAGTCCTCAACCAGGCCTGTATATCCTAATTGCGCATAAAACCATCCTGCAGTAATATCGCAAATAGCATAATCTTGTTTTGCATTCCCGGCTTGAGCCAATTGCTTCTGCCGTTTTAAAATATCAGTAACATCTTGATATTTTCCGGAAGCCACACTGATTCTTGCCAGTAAAAACAATGCATTGATCTCTATGCAGGTATTCTGATTGTCCTGTGCCTCTCGTATCGCCTGCCGGACATATCTTTCGGCCGCTTTCATATCCTTGCGAAAATATGCAAACTCTGCTTCGGCAAGAGGAACATACCCTTCAAATGTACCTGGCAGAAATTGTACTGCAACAGGGATCATCTGCTTAATGGCCGTGATATACCGGTCAATTTCCCCTTTTTTATAACTGCTGACATTGCACAGATAACTGGCGATTGATACATAAGGCTTGTGGATGAGCTTGCTGCCGTTCGGTAAGTATTTGTACGCCTTCTCAAAATAAACAGTAAAGTCGTACTGATGGGTCTGATTTGAATTAATCAATCTCTCAAAAGCTGTATGGAGATATATCTCTCCCAATGCCAAGGTCCTCTCCGGTGTTGGCGGCAGTGCCTCAAGCTCCTGACGCAATTCTAAAAGCTGACTATGGACTCCTTCCATCCGAAAATTATTCATCAGGAACTTAATATACAGAAAACGGAGAATTGGATTTTCGGACAGCAGATCCTTCGGCATACGGTCTAAAACACCGAGTATAAAGTCTATCGTCTGCGCAGGATATGCCTTGTTAAAAGTCAGGAGAATAGCGACAATTTTGTCATAACGGGCAATCTTTTCATAGTATGTAATGGCGTCAATACGATAACCCTTCTGCTCGTACCACTCCGCCGCTATGAAGAGAATATGGTTCTTGTCGGCTTTTAATAAATAGTTCTGCTGTTTTTTCAAAAAATCAAGGAAAAGAGGGTGGATATGGAGTGCACCCGTAAACTTATCCAATATTACAAATGAGCCGATATTTAACGCCTGGTCAACAAGCTCGGGATGATTCCCTGTCAGAAGCTCTGCGAGTTCCACAGGTGTGCTTTCAAATAACGAAAGCTTGAGGAGCAGATCCTTAAGCTCGTCGGAGAGAACAGAGAAAACTTCACTTTCCAGTAAACTGAATATATCGAGTTTTACAGCAGAAAACGGATTATCCTGATAGAGCCGGGTTTTTTCCAGAGATAAACAGACCAACTGTGTGGCAAAAATCCAGCCGCCGGTATATTCATAAAATTCTGATTTTGCCTGCGCCAGAAGTTGTATGCCTTGTTTTTGAAAATAATCGGAAGTCTCTTCCAGGGTCAGTCGAAATGCTTCGTCATCCATGCGGTACAGCAGATTTCTTGAAACCAGGGATATCGTATGAAAGGCAGGTTCCTTTCGGGACATTACGATGACACACAACATAGGAATCTGTGCAAGAATTAATTTCTCTACAAAGCTTATGATTGTTTGATTGGTAATGTTATGAAAATCATCCAATACAAGATAATATCTGCTTTTCCTGTCTAATTCTTTACATAATATTTTTATAAAGTGATCAAAAGCATAGTCAGAGCTGGGAAATTCAATCTCTTCACTGATTCTTATACCTGAGGAGCGAAAAACATTGCATAAGTGTCCCCATATTCTGGTATCCAGGTTATCGAGCTGTGTCAGGGACAGCCAAAAGGTGTATTCCGCCTGCTCAGATAAAAACGAAGAAACTGCAGTCGATTTACCATAACCGGGGCCGGCAACAATTGTAACAGCAGTTTTTTGTGAAGCCTCGGCTAGAATAGATTGTAAATGAGGACGCTGCAAAAACATATTTTCACGATGTGGTGAAAGGGTAAATTGCAGAATCTCATTATTTTTAAGCAGCATAGACACGTCCTCCTTTATCTTCTTATCCCGTTCTGCCACATTCAGAGATTTTTTTATACTAAAGTATGCAAGGGGCAGGTTTTCTGTATATCAGGGTGTATTTTGCGATTTTTTTTCATGCAATAATATAAGTGAAGATACTGTCATTATAACACGTAATAGTTGGAGATGAGGTGATTTATATGAAAAAATTCAATTACAGAAGAATTACTGCTATTATTCTGGTGTTGGCCTTGCTGTCGGTAAATGAGTTTTCTTTTATAGCCTCTGCGAATCCCCTTCCTGCAGAGCAGTCGGAGGACGCACAGGATAGCCCCACGGCGGCTGATCTGCAGCAGCCAGTAGAAAATCCGGAAACAGTGATACCGGAAGAGAACCAGACTGCATCAAAAGAGGACAAGACTGAGCAGCAAGGGAATCAGCCCGCGCCGAAAGAGGACAAGTCTGAGCAGCAAGAGGATCAGCCTCCGCCAAAAAAGGAGAATAAGCCTGAGCAGCAAGAGGATGGGATTTCAGATTCACAAGAAGGGAAGGGAACAGAAGAAGATACTGCCATCCCTTACGCAGGCACCTATACGATTACCATTAATTATATTTTTAAGGACGACAAGACAATGGCCGCCCGGCCTTACATGGAATCCGTTCCCGCAGGTGATGCAGTCAGTAAGTCGGTCACAAGCCCCGACGTTCTGGGTTATCAGCCGCTTACGGCTGTAGAGAACATCAATATAGCGTCTATGGATAAGGACATGACTTATGATGTATATTATGTTCCAAAAACCAATACGCCTTACACCGTGAACCATTATCAGGAAAATATTGACCGGGATGGTTATACCCTGACCGGGGTGGGACATATGTCGGGCAGGACGAATGCGATTGTCACTGCATCCCCCCAGCCCTATACCGGCTTTACTCCGCCGGATGTTATGCCCTCTGCGCAAATCAGCCCCGATGGCTCGACGACACTCGATGTTTATTACACCAGGGACCAGTACACGATGTATTTTGACACAGGAGAGGGCGGCAATTATATAGAGCCGATCACTGCCGCCTTTGACCAGGCCCTTACACCGCCGCCGGATCCTGTACGTCCGGGATATCGGTTTGAAGGATGGGGCTCTTACGGTTTTCCCTCCAGGATGCCGATTGGTGATATCCTGATGAAAGCGGAATGGTCTGTGGAAGGGGAGGTTTCCCATACGTTTGTATACTGGCTGGAAAGCATCGAAGACAACGGAACGTATGATTATGTCGGAGCCTTTCAGGATCAGGCACCGGCGGAAAGCGTGCCTGTGATTCCGGAAAATCCGCCGTCCAGTATTAAATTTCCGATTGATAAAGCACACTTTCAGCTCAATGAAGAGAAAACAAATGCAAAAAAACCGGATAAAATCAACGGAACAGGCAGTACGATCGTCAACGTATATTATGACCGGAAGGCCTATTCGGTTTCTTTTAATTTTGATGATACAAAATACACCCTCAAAGTGGGTGATACCGTATATGATACAAGCCCGTATGTACTGACGGCGAAATTTGGTACAAACATCGCAGACAAGTGGCCGGCAGATGCACCCGAACTTCGTCCCGGTCAAAGTGGTGATGGTGGGTTTACCGGCTGGATAACGCAAGAAACAGACTTGTACTTTTCCACCATTCAGTATTTTCTGGAGGATCTCCTTGTAAGGAAAAGCTCCTTAAACGCCAGATGGAGTTACACGACAAAAAATGTGGGCGTTACCTATCTGTTTGAAGACCTCACAGGCGGCGGGGAAACATCGAAATATGAGCAGTTTATCAACATACATCCCCAAAGCATCAGATGGAATGTCAAACAGTTTATCGGTTTCACGCCGACAGAAGAGGTTGTCAATATTACAAAGGAGAATACTGCGACATTCCACTACAAGCGTAACTCCTATCAGATTACATTTTACAACAGCGGCATTATAGATAAGACCGTATCGGGTATAAAATACGAGGCGCCGATTTTAGAGCAAAACTACACGCCTCCCACCCCTGCGGCGCTTCCAGGGTATACCTTCGGAGGATGGTACACGTCACCAGAGACTTACGATGGCTCGGAATATGATTTCACGGGAAAAACCATGCCGGCAAAAAATCTGATTTTACATGCAAAATGGGTAAAACCAACGTATACGGTGACATTTCATCCAAATAACGGATCGGATGACTTTACACAACGTGTCATACTCCACGGAAATGCGGCGGAACCTGCCCCCCCCACCCGCTCCGGTTATCGATTCGCGGGCTGGTATAAAACCGGTTCCTCTTTCCGCTACATCTTTCCCCCTGTGACAGGAGACACCACACTAAATGCCAGATGGATTCCAGTGGACGATGTCGGCTACGATGTAATTTATAAGATCGGCACGCCGGAAGACAGTGTGGAACACAGCCGTACTTCATATAGAGGAAAGACTGTGGGTACCAAGGTAACAGCATTTGCAATTGCGATTCCTGGGATGCTGCCTGACGCTGCGAAGAAGACAATTACCCTGGCAGCAGATGGAAACCATATTATATTCTACTATGTACCTTTTACCAATGCGGAATATACAGTAAAGTATCTGGAGAGCAATACGCACAGACAGCTGCTTCCGGATAAAAAGGTTGTTACAAGTGCATCGGAGGCTACGGAAAATTATGTCCATATATCCGGATACTATCCTGACCGCTATCAGCAGACGTTACTGATTTCACCTGTGGAGGAAGAGAACGTGCTGGTGTTTACTTACACAAAAAATGCGGATGCTGCCTATAAAGTAGAGCATTACCTGGAACAGCCGGACGGCAGATACCAGCATGAGACTTCCAGTACAGAGACTTTTACGGCACCTATCGGAAGTGTACAAACTGCGGCACCCAAAACCTTTTCCAATTATCACTACAACGCAGGCATCAGCCATCCCAAAGACGTGGTACTGCCAGACGATGCCACGGTGCTCAGGATGTATTATTCTCTTAGCAGATATACAGTGAAGTATCTGGCGGATGCTAATGGGAGCTTACAAGGTGAAGCAGTGTTCAGGAATATACGGCATGGTGCATTTTACGAAACTGCCGCTCCTGCTCCCTTGCCAAAACCTGCACCGGGATATAAGTTTACCGGTTGGGACATTTCACTGCCTGCACCTGGTACTGCTGTCACAGCAGATGCCACCTATACGGCAAAATTTGCTGTCGATCCGGTACAATGGGCAACTGTTTCTTACCATCCGAATGGGGGAATGGGGACGATGGCCGGCGATACGGTTTTGATTGGCTCCGAATATAAGATACTTCCGAATGTATTTAACCGGGTAAACCACCAGTTTATTGGCTGGAACAGCGCGGAGAATGCCGATGGCACTGCATTCGCTGAGGAAGAACGTATCACAGTGACCGGCGACATCACGTTGTATGCTGAGTGGGTTCCTGACACACAGTACGCCGTTACCTATATCGCCAACGGCGGAACGGGACATATGTCTGATCCGAATGCTTCTTATTATAAAAACGATTCCGTGACAGTGCTTTCC
>CAMKHH010000097.1 GCA_946412445.1 uncultured Eubacterium sp. | reverse complement strand
TCTTTAACCCCTTCTATGTGGATTGCAGCGCTTCCCTCCCCCACAATTTTTGCTCCCATAGCCCTCAGGAATTGACACAGATGTATGATTTCAGGTTCTCTTGCACAGTTCTCTAAAACCGTTACACCATCTGCTGCCGCCGCGGCCAGAATCCCATTTTCTGTCGCGCCGACACTGCGTTTCGGAAACTTATAATATCCCCCTTTAATTCTGTCAGCCCGGGCATAAATCACTCCATCTTCCACTTCCAGAGCCACACCCAGAGCCTCCAGCACCGAAAGATGCAGATTGATAGGACGTTCCCCGATTGTACAGCCTCCGGGCCGTCCAACTCTGATTCTGCCCATCCTGCCCAGTAATGCCCCCATTAAAATAATGGAGGAGCGCATCTTATCTGCATACGCTCCCGGTATTACTCCTGTATCTATTTCTTTGCAGTCCACATATAAATCACCGGCTATTCTCCAGACTCTGGCACCAATACTTTGCAGAATCTGTTCCATACACTGCACGTCTGCTATATCCGGACAGCCCTTCAAACAAACACAGCCTTTTTGCAGAACTGAAGCCGCCATCATGGGCAGTACCGCATTCTTTGACCCTTGAATTTGCACTTCTCCGTCCAGAGGAATTCCCCCTTCAATTTGGTATAGGTCCAATGCTTCTGCTCCCGTCAATCTTCTCCCATTATACTATGCAGCATACCTTCTTTTTGACACAGTATTCTTTTCCGCATAGTTTTCCCGGAATTTTCATAGACTAATGAAAAAGACATAAGGCCATGTACGATGAAAAAATCTTCCCGAATTGATTATACCCTGCTTGTCCTGGTTCTTTTACTGGTCGTATGCGGCCTTGTGCTTCTTTTTAGCACCAGTGCTTACAACGGCCGTGTTAAATTTCATGACAGTGCCTATTATTTTAAAAAGCAGCTTTTTGCAACAGCTCTTGGATTTTTGGCTATGTACATAGTTGCTCAAATGGACTATCACCGGCTGCTTAAGTTTGCACCTGCATTATTTTTCCTTGCACATCTGCTTTCACTTGCCGTACTATTCTTCGGAGATGAGTATAACGGTTCCAAGCGCTGGCTGTCCATAGGCCCTCTTTCCTTCCAGCCCTCGGAATTCGCCAAGCTGGCTGTCATCCTGTTCCTGGCCGGTATCATCGATAAAACCCAAAAGAAGACCACCAGCATCTGGTTCATGCTGATGGTCATGCTCAGTATTCTTCCCATCGTAGGACTGGTGGGTTCTAACAACCTGAGCACCGCCATTATCATCCTGGGAATCGCTGTCATTACTATCTTTGTTTCTAATCCGCGTTATCTGCCGTTTATCGGTATCGGGGGCGCCGGCATCAGTTTTGTGGCGGTCTTTTTAAGCCTGGAAAGTTACCGGCTCGAGCGTATATCCATCTGGAGAAACCCGGAGGCCTATGAAAAAGGCTTTCAGACAATTCAAGGGCTCTATGCAATCGGAAGCGGAGGAATCTTCGGGAAGGGGCTGGGAAGCTCTTTACAAAAGCTGGGATTTGTACCCGAGGCACAGAATGACATGATATTCTCTATTATCTGTGAGGAGACCGGGCTGGTGGGCGCCAGTCTCGTAATTATCCTGTTCACCTTACTCGTCTGGCGGCTGATGGTTATTTCCACACATGCACCGGATTTGCCCGGGGCCTTAATTGCAGCAGGAATTATGGGTCATATGGCCATACAGGTAATCCTTAATATCGCAGTGGTGACAAACACAATCCCCAATACAGGAATCACACTTCCATTTATCAGCTATGGAGGGACTTCGGTATTGTTTCTGCTTGCCGAGATGGGTCTGGCCCTTTCGGTAAGCCGGCAGATAACGTGATAGACTTAAAGTGTGGTAAATTTATGAACGTATTCTTTGAACAGATCACCGCGCTGCTCATAGTTGTCGAATTGACCCCAGCTGGCACAGGCAGGGGAGAGGAGGACGGCCTGTCCGGGTTCCGCTTTGGAGACACAGATTTCCACAGCTTCTTTCAAATCATTAACAAGAAGTATCCGCTCTGCCGGAAATCCCAGGGTTATAGCTGTTTCGGCAATTTTTTCACGGGTCTGCCCCAACAGCACGAGGTATCTGACTTTTCCGCCGAAAGCCCGAATCCATTCTTCGTAGGAGGAATTTTTGTCATATCCCCCTCCAATCAGAAAGGTAGGGCGGTTCATAGCCTGGATTCCTTTGATTGCGGCATCAGGGTTGGTTCCTTTGGAATCGTTGTAGTATGCAACACCATTTTTTTCAGTCACGTACTCGATTCGGTGCTCTACACCGGGGAATCCTTGGATCACTTTCCTGATACAATCCATTGGGACGCCCACGCATAATGCCATGGCTGTGGCAGCCATTACATTTTCATAATTATGCAGCCCCAGAAGTTTTAAATCATGGATTTCAGTAACCTCAGTCCGGGCTTGTCCATCATCATAGATGATTTTATCCCCGTCCAGATAAATTCCCCTGTTGAGTGTCCGGAGAGAAGAAAAGTATATAACCTGAGGCTTCACTTTTTCTCCAAATGCCCGAAGCACTTCATCTTCGTAGTTCAGAATACAATAGTCATCAGAAGTCTGATTACGGACAATCTGCTCTTTTACTCTGATATATTCTTCCATTGTGTGATGACGATTGAGATGATCCTCGGTAATATTGGTAATCGCACTCACTTTCGGATGAAAGGTATCAATTGTCTCTAATTGAAAGCTGCTGATTTCCGCAGCGGTTACACTCTCCTCCGTTTGATCTGAAACGATATCCGTATAAGGAATTCCAATATTCCCCACAACATAGGTTTCAGGATAGTATGCTTTTATAATTTCCCCCAGCAATGCTGTCGTGGTGGTTTTTCCATTGGTTCCGGTAATTGCCAGCAGAGTTCCTTTTCCGATTTGAAAGGCCAGCTCTATCTCACCCCAGACGGGGATACTCTTTTCACGCATTTTTTTAACGATCGGAAGGTCTGTCGGAACTCCCGGACTCATGACCACCAAATCCAATGTATCTAGTACATCTTCGGGCAGTTCACCTAAAATCACCTGTGTTTCCCCGGAATCTTTTATCTTTGCCCGGATGTCTTCCGGATCCAGTTTATCATTTCCGTCATATATGACAGGGCAGGCTCCCTTCTGCACTAACAGTCCGGCTGCTCCTATTCCACTTTTTCCAGAGCCGAACACACATACTTTCTTCCCTTGCAAATCCATCGTTTCTCCTCCTCAGTCAATTTAAATTCCCAAAATGGCTATCATGCAAAGTACTGCTGTCACGATGGAAAACACTGCTACAATCTGGGTTTCAGACCAGCCCACCAATTCAAAATGATGATGAATGGGCGTCATTTTAAATATTCGTTTTCCATGGGTAATCTTAAAGTATGTAACCTGCATGATCACCGATATAATTTCAAACATATAGATAAATCCAATAATCGGCAGAAACAGCGGCATATGAAGCATATAGGCAGTTCCTGCCACAAATCCTCCCAAAGCCAGAGAGCCCGTATCTCCCATAAATACTTTCGCGGGAAATACGTTGAACACCAGAAATCCTAACAGGGCTCCAATCACTGCACAGATCATGGGCTCAACCCCGCTTTCTTCTCCGATTGCTATTACCATAAAAAAAGTAGACACCATCACAGTTACACTGGAAGCAAGGCCATCCAGCCCATCCGTAAAGTTTACTCCGTTCACTGTTCCCAGTACTACGAAAAACAGAAGGGGTATGGCCATCCAGCCCATATCCAGCATCGCACCCGGCATAAATGGAATTTTCATGGCCAGTGATACATCTGTAAAACGTATCATATAGAACGCGAAAACAGATGTGACAATTATCTGGCAGACCATCTTCTGCCCGGGCAGAAGCCCGTCTGCTCTTCGCATAACCACTTTTAAATAGTCATCCAGAAATCCTATGATGCCGAATCCCAAAGTCAGGAACAGAATTGGAATAATCTTGGGGTATTCTTTCACAAAGAGTAAGGCGGTAACTGTGGTAGAAATCAGAAAAATCAGGCCGCCCATCGTAGGTGTTCCTGCCTTATTCAGATGAGATTTCACACCATCTGTACGCTCCGTCTGGCCAATTTTAAGTCTGCGTAACAAGGGTATGATGATTGGTCCCAACAAGAGGCTTAAGGCAAATGCCACAAGCACAGGGACTACTACAATTTTAAAATTCATACTTTCCTCCATTCGTGTAAGTCTGTCGAAATATAGGTGCCTAACTGTAGTTTTCTCATCTGTGTCTTTTTTATCCGCTCATGTGACCAAGTATCCTGTAAACAGTATATAGTGTTAAAAAATGTATTGCAAGATTTTTTTACTCCTGTGATGTGTCTTCATCAGAGACCACTTCACTTTTTTCTATCCCCATATAGGGAAATACATTCTCAAAGATTCCCCGCATCACCGGTGCAGCTATCGTTCCTCCGTAATACACACCTTGTGGGTTATTTATAATACATACCCCCAACACCTGAGGATTATCCGTAGGTGCGAATCCCAGAAATGAGGAGATGTATCGGTTGGCGCTTCTGGGAAGTGTCTGTGACGTTGCTGTTTTCCCACCGATCTTATACCCTTCTATATGTGCATTCTTTCCTGAACCTTCTGATACAACTGACTCCAGAATCTCATCCACTAACTTGGATGTCTCTTCTGATAAAATGCCTTCTTTTGTCTTGTATTTCAGCGTTTCTATCAAGACGCCGTCATCATCAATCACATCCACACCAAAATGAGGCGTTATTCTGGTTCCGCCGTTCACAAGCGAACTGACTGTAGCTGCCAGCTGTATGGGCGTGATTTGAAAGCTCTGTCCAAAGGACATCGTAGCCAGTTCTACAGGTCCTACATTTTCCTTCTTATGCATGATTGTCCCGGCTTCGCCAGGCAAATCAATACCGGTTTTTTCCATCAGTCCAAACTTTTTGAAATATTTATAGAAGTTATCCACACCGAGTCTCAGACCAACATCTATAAATACCGGGTTGCAGGAATTCTGTGCTCCCTGCACGAAGGTCTCCGCTCCATGGCCGGTCCTCTTATGGCAGTGAATTCTTCTGTCTTCCACCACCCGGTATCCGCCGCAGGAAAAGGTATCCGTCGGGCTTACCACTCCTTCCTCCAAACCTGCTGACATGGTAAATACTTTAAATGTAGAACCCGGTTCATAGGTATCATTGATACATGCATTCCGCCACATCTTGTTACATAGGTCCTGGATTTCTTTTTCACTTAAGGCTGATGTATCCACATCATAATTCAATGTGAAGGGATCATTCAAATCAAATTCCGGTACATTGACACAGGCATAAATCTCCCCATTTTGCGGATTCATTAATAAAATAGAGACACTGTCTGCCTGCTTTTCCTCCATTACTTTCCGGGCAGCCTGTTCGCAGTAAAGCTGGATATTTCTATCCAGGCTTATACGCAGGTTATACCCGGCTACAGGTTCCACACGGCTCTCACCAATCACATCCAGTTCTATACCCCGGGCATCGGTGGTAGTCAGTATCTTTCCATTAATTCCTTCCAATACATCATCATATTTAACCTCCAATCCTATAA
>CAMKHH010000096.1 GCA_946412445.1 uncultured Eubacterium sp. | reverse complement strand
AATTCATTTCTGGCATAGGATTTTTTCTTTGCATTAATGCAATTGAGAAGATGGGGAAAGTCGTTTTCATTAATTCCCCTGAACAGGGGTACGCGCTGCAAGACTTTCATGCTGGCATCCATATGTACACCTCCTGAATATGAAAGATATTTATTATTTACATTATATATCGTTCATGTGACAAATGCAACATACAAATAGGGTTCTGGAAGGTAGAATCAATTTAGATAAAAAAGTTAACAATAACATTTCAGGAGGTAATGATATATGTCAGATGTAGAGAATAACAGGATTTTCAGACTGGCAGATATTCTGGAATCCTTTGTAACGGGACAGATACAGCTGGAAGAGGCACAGGATTTGGTTCAAAAGGAATTTGATGAGGTGTCTGTAGATGAGGTGGCGCTGGCAGAACAGGAGCTGACGAAACGAAAGATCGAGGATGATGTCGTATATAACAACATCGAGTCTTTTTTGTTAATCTTTAAAAATGTTTTGCAGGCTTCGGATTCAGAGCTGGAAAACTGGCATCCAATCCTCACGTATCAGCGTGAAAATGAGGCAGTGAAGCATGTTTTGGAGAAAGGAGAGAAGCTTCTCCGTAAGAAGTTTATTCCGAACCAGTGGGCAGAGGTGATGGAAGCTTTAAAGCAATATGAAGTGCATCTTTCACGCAAGCAGAATCAATTGTATCCTGCATTTGAAAGGCAGGGCTTTGACCGGCCGAGTAAAATCATGTGGACACTGGATGACGAGGTGTCTGCGTCTCTTCGAAGAACTGCCGGAGCGCTGGAGGACGGAAATGAAAAGCTCTTTTTAGAGAACTATGAAAAATCTGTCCGGCGGCTGCAGGATTTAATGGAAAAAGAAGATGTTGTATTGTTTCCCACAGCCATGGAAATGATATCATATGAAGAATTTCAGCGTATGCGGGATGGGGATGATGAAATTGGCTACTGTCTGATTGATACTCCACCGCATTGCTCTGCGGCAGCTCATTTTACGAAGCCGGACGTACAAATCAAAAGGGAAGATCGGACGGAGGAACTGGATGTCAGGCAGGGAAAGCTGACGCTGGAGCAGATTAATCTGATCTTCCGGCATCTTCCGGTAGATTTGTCTTTTGTGGATGAGAAGGAACTGGTTCGCTTCTACAGCGATACAAAACATCGTGTATTTCCAAGGAGTCCCGGTGTAATCGGGCGGGATGTAAAGAATTGTCACCCAAGAGAAAGTGTCCACACGGTGGAGCAGATCATAGAAGAATTTCGTGCCGGCAGACAGAATGAAGCGGAATTCTGGATGGAGATGCACGGTAAATTTGTCTACATCCTTTACACCGCAGTAAGGGATGATGCAGGCAGGTTTTGCGGTGTTCTGGAGATGATGCAGGATGCAACCCACATCAGAAGCCTGGAAGGAAACCAGAGATTATTGAGCTGGAAAAAGGACGGGGAAGGGGATGCCGCAGATAAGAAGAGAAAAGTTACTGCTCCTAACCCATATGGATTTACACCAGACACTATAATAGGAGAGATTATAAAGAAATATCCGGGCCTGCGTTCTTATCTGCCGGAGATATCACCGAAATTTAAAAAATTGCAGAATCCCATAGCATTTAAGGCAATGTCAGGCATTGCTACATTAGAAATGATAGCACAGCGGGGAGGTATCTCCGTAATGGATTTAATTGAAAAGTTAACAAAATGGGTAGATACTCATAAAAAATAAACGGAGTATCATAATAATTTCCACAGAGAGGAGAACATCAAATGAGTGAAAACAAGATTACAAAAGACATGTTAATTGGAGAAATTCTGAGATTAAACGGAGGGCTGGCACCAATCCTGATGGAGATGGGAATGCATTGCCTCGGCTGCCCGGCCTCCCAGATGGAATCGCTGGAAGATGCCTGCATGGTACATGGAGTGAGTGCGGATGAGATGGTTAACAGATTGAATGCAGGGCTGGAGGAGCAGCTATGAGCAAATTTTTAGGTCCCGTACATGTTAAAATGTACGGGCGGATACTGTATCAGGAAAAAATGATAAAGGCGATAATAGATTTGGCATCACAAAATGGCTGGGACACGGATCTTAAGGAAAAGGTAAACAGCGAGGCGATGGAAGCACCCGATGAGCCGCTTGAAACCATCATTGACCAAAGCAATATCCACGGCTGGCTGGGGCAGGCTGTGGCAGGCAGTGAAAAGCGCTTTGCCAGGGCTGTATATGAGTTATTAAAAGACGACCCGCAGCGAATCGGGGAGTTAAAAAAAGTGATGGAGCAACTGGGACGGGAATACGTCCTGTCCGCAGGGCTGAATGCTGAGAAAATCTATCAGTCCATATATGATATTCTTCTGGATGGCATGCCCTGTGATTTTCCATTTGAAATTACGGAGCAAAGTGCAGACGTTGTAAACTGGCGTGTGAGGACCTGCCCTCATGAAAAGTACTGGACCTATCCGGATTTCGGAGTAGATATCTATTATAGTTTGAGAGATTCATGGATAGAAGGGGTACTGGAAAACCATGACATCTCGTACAGCCGCACTGCCCCGGCAGAGTACTGCCTGAGAAAGGACGTGGAATGAATAATATAGAACTCCTTAAGAAAGAGCATGAGAACATCCTGAGAATGCTCGATGTGGTTCATAAAGCATCATTAAAAGTGTTACAAAACCACGAAATAGATGTAGATGATCTAAAAAAAATGGTAGCATTTATCCGCAGATATGCTGACAAAACCCATCATGGCAAAGAGGAAAAATACCTGTTTAAAGCTATGGTCGAAGACCTGGGAGGTCCGGCACAAAAGGTAATACAAGGAGGGATGCTGATCGAACATGACCTTGGACGCCTGTATGTTTCAGATCTGGATGAGGCACTTGATGCTTACAAAGAAAATCCTGCTGATGAGTATAAACTGGCCATTCTGGTAGCAGCAGGAAGTTATGAGCACCTGCTGCGGAGACATATCCAAAAAGAAAATGAGACGGTATTCACGTTCGGTGAAAAACATTTACCGGAAAAATCGATGAATTGGGTTGAAGAACAGAGCCAGGCATTCGAAGCAGATGCAGAAAATGCCGCTGAACGTGAATATCAGCTGCAGGTGCTTAAGGAACTCGAATTAAAGTATTAAGGGATAGAATAACAGGGTGTTGTGTGCTATAATATGACAATAATTTTTAATTTCCGATTGCTTGATCTGTACGCAGACCCGGCATGCTAAAAGCTTAATCAATCAAATCGGAGGCATATGATGACAACACCTGTATATGTAACGGCAGGACTTAAAGCGCTCAAAAAACGTAGGTACTTATTCATACTGATATTTCTATATCTGATGATTCTGGTATTTGTTGCAAATGATGCATGGCTGTATCAGACACCGATAGCAAAGATTACTCAGGTGCGTTCGAAAGAGAATGGAAAGAAGAAAAGCACGCATGGAAAAGATGAGCTATATTACAAACAAGAGATCGATGCCCTCCTGTTAAACGGAGAAAACAAAGGAAAGACGGTTTCCCTGTCAAATGAATACTCCTATTCGGGGGTTTTGAAGCAGCAATATCATAAGGGAGACAAGGTTCTGCTTGAGATGAGTGGAACGAACACAGGCGGGAGTATAAAAGGGTTAAAGCGGGATGTGCAGCTTACCGCACTCATAGGCGCTCTTTTTCTTCTGCTTATAGCGGTGACTGAGAAGAAAGGACTCCTTACCCTATGCACAATCGTAGTGAATATCGGTATTTTCGGTGTGGGGTTTTCCCAATTTCTAAAAGGGAAGAATATACTGGAAGTCTGTAACCTGATGTCCCTGTTGTTTGCGGTAGGGACGCTTATTTTCCTGAATGGAGTTCATAGAAAAACATGGGCGGCAGTTATAGCTACCTTATGTGTGCTGGCAGTTATTATGGGAATCTTTGACGTAGTGATGATGCACTCGGAAGAACTGGATTATTCCGGAATGGAGTATTTGGGAAGTCTGGATAATCCGGCGGATATATTCCGGGCGGAGGTTATGCTGGCAGGACTGGGAGCAATTATGGATGTGGCTGTCACAATCTCGGCTGCGCTTGGAGAAATAGTTCAAAAGAAACCGGAAGTGACATTCCTGGAACTGTTTCGGTCAGGCAGGGAAATCGGATATGATATTATGGGGACAATGATGAATGTCCTGCTGTTCGTATTTGGCTGCGGGCTGATTCCTACATTTTTGATTCGTATGAACAACGAGGTGGGGTTTATGACGATCGTGCGGCTGCACATCCCCTATGAGATATGCCGTTTTCTGGTTGAAAGCATAGGAATTGTTCTGGCAATCCCTATCTCCATACTAATTGCTTCTGCGTGTATGAAAATCAGGTTCAAAGGAGGCAGAAAAGGATGCTAGGTATACTCGCGCTTATTCTCCTGGTACTATTACTGGTAATTGGCGGTGACCGGGGGGCAATCTCCGTGATGGCGCTTGCCGGAAATATTATTCTGCTGGCGCTGACAATTGATCTGATGGCTGCAGGATTCCCTCCGCTGCTGATAACCTTCCTGGCCAGCATAGCAATCAGCTATGTCACGCTGGTAAGCCAAAATGGAAGAAATGTAAAAACAGGGGCAGCTTTCCTTGCGGCCGGTCTTGTTATGCTGGGACTCTTCTTTATCATATATGTAGTTGTATGGAGTTCTGAAAGCGGAGGCTTAAACGAAATCCAGGCAATGCAGGAGGATGTGATGTACTACTTCAATGTAGATATTCATACCAACATGCTGCATATCGCAGTTTGCATGACCTTGCTAAGTACCCTGGGAGCAGTGTTGGATACAGCACTGTCAGTCACCTCATCCGTATATGAGGTGGGAGTCCATAAGCAGAACCTGAGCCGGAAGGAACTGTTTTACTCCGGGATGCAGATAGGTAAGGAGATTATTGGGACAACGATCAATACATTGCTGTTTGCCTATTTGGGTGAATCAATACTGTTGTTTGCGTATCTGAAAATTGGTAAATTTACAATAGAGACGATCATAAACTCAAAATTTTTATTCCAGGATGTTGCCGTTATGCTATTTGGCGGGATAGCGTGTCTTTTAGTAGTTCCGGCTGCATCTGCATGTATTGCAGAGTTTATTCATATGAGGAGGGAATTATATGATTACAAAGAAAATGACAATTGCAGAAGCCATAAAGAGTAACCCGGATATTATTCAGATTTTATCTGATGCGAATATTGATTATTGCTGTGGAGGACACAGACCGCTTCTCGAGGCCGCTGAGGAGAAAAACCTGGATGTGGATTCTTTTGTTGATCTGTTGAACCGTCAAAAAGAGACAGAGAACAGGGGCAAAGCAGATCCGCTGACACTTGACAATGAAAAATTGATAGATTACATTATAAAGAAACATCATATACCGGAACTGGATATGCTGGAAGAGATTGATCAGAACCTGAGAAAGCTCATAAATGTACACTATGAAAAGCATGGCGAAGCGTTGTCTGACATTTATCATATATTCATGTCTATGAAGATGGATCTGATTCCTCATTTTGCAAAAGAAGAAAAAAGGGAGTTTCCCGACTTTCTGTCCGGTAAGGAGGTGGATTTTTCCAAAC
>CAMKHH010000095.1 GCA_946412445.1 uncultured Eubacterium sp. | reverse complement strand
CTGTAACGGTAAAGTTCTGATGAAAGACCGTGAACTGACAGGTATAGATGAAGAAAAAGTATTATTTGAAGTAAGAGAAGAGGCTAAGAAGCTTTGGAGCCGTATCAACGGATAAAAGCATATACGACCTAGGAGGAATAAAATAAGATGAGTGATAGAATGACCCCGATTTCATTTTCAAATCTGATGACATGGATATTGGAAGAACATAAACAGGGAACTGTATTTGGTATGCACAGACCGTATGTTGCGAATCAGGAGAGTAATTATGAAATTTTTGGAAAAAAACTGGAAACCCCGATGGGACCTGCGGCAGGTCCGAATACGCAGCTTGCTCAGAATATCATAGCTTCCTATTATGGAGGCGCACGTTTCTTTGAGTTGAAGACTGTCCAGAAGTTGGACGGTGAGGATCTTCCGGTTGCTAAACCTTGTATTAAGGCGGATGATGAGTGCTATAATGTAGAGTGGTCCACAGAGTTATATGTACCACAGGCATTTGATGAATATGTAAAGGCATGGTTTGCTCTGAAAGCAATTTCTAAGGAATTTGCCCTGGGGGCTGCTGACGGATTCCAGTTTAACATGTCTGTCGGATATGATTTGGAAGGCATTAAGCTGCCGAAAATCGACAAGTTCATCGAGGGTTTGAAAGATGCTTCGGATACGGACGTTTACAAAGAATGTAAGACCTGGCTGAAAGAGAACCTCGATAAGTTTGAAAACCTGACATTAAAGGATGTGGAAGCAATCGGACCGCAGATTACGAACTCCGCAACTCTTTCGACACTGCACGGATGTCCTCCGCAGGAGATAGAGCGAATTGCCAGGTATCTTCTGGAAGAAAAGCATGTTCACACATTTGTCAAGTGTAACCCGACACTGCTGGGCTACGAATATGCGAGAAAAACCATGGACGAGATGGGATACGATTATGTGGCATTCGGAGAATTCCATTTCAAGGATGATCTTCAATATGCGGATGCAATTCCTATGTTACACCGTCTGCAGGAGGTTGCTTCGGAGAAACATCTGGAGTTTGGGGTGAAAATCACCAATACATTCCCGGTTGATATCAAAGCAGGTGAACTGCCGGGTGAAGAAATGTATATGTCCGGTAAATCTCTTTATGCGTTATCCTTGTCTGTAGCAAGAAATCTTGCCAGAGATTTTGACGGAAAGATTCGTATTTCTTATTCCGGCGGAGCTGACGCCATGAATATTAAAGGCATCATAGATGCAGGTATCTGGCCGGTGACCATGGCTACAACTCTGTTAAAGCCGGGCGGATATGAAAGATTCGAGCAAATTGCAAAGATACTTGAGGGTGGGGAGGTTAAACCATTTTCCGGTGTTGACGTTGCCAAAGCAGAAGCACTTGTAGAGGATGCAAAGACGAACAGATACCATGTAAAGGCAATTAAACCGCTTCCCTCCAGAAAATTGAAAAAACAGGTGCCGCTTGTAGACTGCTTTACAGCACCCTGTGAAGAACAGTGCCCGATTCATCAGGATATTACTTCCTATATGAAACTGGTATCTCAGGGTAAGATGGCAGAGGCCCTGGAGGTCATCATCGACAAGAATCCGCTGCCATTTATTACAGGAACAATCTGTGCGCACACCTGTATGAATAAGTGTACGCGTAATTTCTATGAAACACCTGTAAATATCCGCAGATGTAAGCTGGAAGCTGCAAAAGGCGGGTACGATGAAGTGATTGCAAAGCTGGATAAACCGGAAATCACAACGGATAAAACAGCAGTGATTGTCGGCGGAGGCCCGGCAGGACTTGCAGCAGGGTACTTCCTGGCAAGAGGCGGTATGCAGGCAACCATCATTGAAAAGAAATCAAAGATGGGCGGTGTTCCGCGTAATTCAATCTCCGGATTCCGTATGACAGATGAAGATATTGATAAAGATGTAGCCTTAGTTAAAGCTATGGGTGTAAACTTCATCAACGATACTACAGTAGAAAGTCTGGACAAATTAAGAAAAGAGTATGACTATGTGATTCTGGCCGTAGGAGCTGCCGACAGAGGAAATCTGGTTCTGGATGGAGAAGAGACCTATAATGGAATTGAGTTCCTGGAAGATTTCAATGAAACAAATGGTCATGTGAATCTCGGTAAGAATGTTGCGGTCATCGGTGGTGGTAATACTGCCATGGATGTTGCAAGAGCTTCGAAGAGAAACGAAGGCGTAGAAAAGGTTTCTCTTGTTTATCGCAGAACCAAACGCTATATGCCGGCTGACGAAGAAGAACTGTTGATGGTTATCGAAGATGGTATTGATTTTGCAGAGCTGCTTGCTCCTGTTAAAATGGAGGACGGACAGTTAATCTGTAAAAAGATGAAGCTTGGAGACTATGATGCAAGCGGCCGCCGTAGTGTTATCGAAACGGAAGAAACTGTGTTTGTTCCTGCGGATACCGTTATTGCAGCTGTAGGTGAGAAGGTTCCGACGAAATTCTATGAAGCCAATGGAATTCAGGTAAATGAAAGAGGACGTGCTCTGGTGAACCAGGAGACGATGGAGACATCCGTGGATGGTGTATACGTGGCAGGAGATTGCGTTTATGGCCCGGCTACAATCGTGGAAGGGATTCGTGACGGCAAGATGGCTGCAGAAGCAATCCTGGGTAAAAAATATGACAAGAGGTTTACGGAAGAAAAGGAAATCTCAAAGAAGAGGATGCAAAGGTCGCAGACAGTAATCGTTGTCTCTCCTGTAACAGCTACTGCGAGAACTGCGTGGAAGTATGTCCAAACCGTGCAAATATATCCATCGTGGTGCCTGGTATGGTGAAGCATCAGATTATTCATGTGGATTATATGTGCAACGAGTGTGGAAACTGCAAGAGTTTCTGCCCCTATGACAGTGCTCCTTATCAGGATAAGTTTACCCTGTTTGCAAACCAGAAGGACATGAATGACAGCAAGAATCATGGATTCCTGGTAGCAGACAAAGAGTCCGGAGAATGTAAGGTCCGGATTGCCGGGAAAACTTTTGATTATAAAGTGGGTACTGAGCCTGAGGCAGTGCCTGCAGGGTTAAGAGGCATTATTGATACAGTGGTAAAATCTTATTCCTATATGCTGTAAGATGGGATTGTATGGATGACTCATAATCCGGCAGAGTATTTCGGGGTGCACCCGATAAAAGAAAGAAGGCTGATTATGAAGAAACTGTTTAAAGGCGGAACCGTAGTATCTGGCACAAAGTCCGGTACAGCGGATGTCCTCGTTGAGGATGAGACCATCACCCGGATAGGTGAAAACCTGACTTGCTCCGATGCAGAGATTATTGATGTGACGGGGAAACTGTTGTTTCCGGGATTCATTGACGCACACACACACTTTGATCTTCATGTAGCGGGCACCGTAACTGCAGATGATTTTGAAAGCGGAACGCGCGCAGCACTTCGCGGCGGAACAACAACTGTGATAGATTTTGCAACACAGTATGAAGGAGAGACGCTGGAAGAAGGATTACAGAACTGGTTTGGTAAAGCCAGGGGAAAAGCGAATTGTGATTATAGTTTTCATATGGCAATCTCTGAGTGGAATCCGGAAGTATGTGATGAAATCCAGAGAATGATGGATGAGGGGATTACCTCCTTTAAACTCTATATGACCTATGATAATCAAGTGGATGATAAAACAATGTATCAGATTCTGAAGCGTCTGAAGGAGGTTGGCGGTATCACTGGTGTTCATTGCGAAAACAGTGGTGTAATTGCCGCCATGCAGCAAGATGCAAAAGAGAAGGGGCTTATGGGCGTAGCAACCCATGCAGCAACTCGCCCCGCACCTTGTGAGGCAGAAGCAATCGACAGGCTGCTTCGTATTGCTGAGATTGTAGACACTCCTGTAATTGTTGTTCACCTGACCTGCAAAGAAGGGCTGGAGGTAATTGAAGCCGCACGTAACCGCGGGCAAAAAGTATATACAGAGACCTGTCCGCAGTACCTTCTGATGAATGATGATAAATATCAGCTTCCTGGGTTTGAGGGGGCCAAATATGTGTGTGCACCGCCG
This sequence comes from uncultured Eubacterium sp., assembly GCA_946412445.1. Lineage (GTDB taxonomy): Bacteria > Bacillota > Clostridia > Lachnospirales > Lachnospiraceae > Novisyntrophococcus. Next base: position 1,579 of record CAMKHH010000095.1, on the reverse strand, counting down.
CTCAGAAAACCAGAAGATCAACAGGCGCTCTGGAATGCCTTGGGTAAGGATGAAATTCAGACAATCTCTACGGATCACTGCAGTTTTACTACCGAGCAGAAGAAAATGGGGCTGGAGGATTTCACAAAGATACCTGGAGGAATGCCGGGGGTTGAGACCAGGGCTACTCTTATATATACCTATGGGGTGAGAGAAAACAAAATCACGCTGGAACAGATGTGCAGACTGATGTCCGAAAATCCGGCCAGACTTTATGGATTGTATCCCAGAAAAGGTACCATCATGGAAGGATCTGATGCCGATATTGTAATTTTGAATCCGGAAACAGAAGATGTATTAACGGCAGGTGATCAGGAGCAGAGAGTGGATTACTCACCATTTGAAGGTACAAAAGTGACAGGTAGAATCGAAGATGTATACTTACGTGGACATCACGTAGTAAAAAAACATCAGATTGCTGAAACCAATCAGGGAAAATTCCTTCACAGAAAAACTTATAATCTCTAGAGTGTTTTTAAACACATTCTGAAACTTATGTTACAGTTCAGCCGGGTTTTTAAAACCTGTGGCCGGACTGTAACATTTTTGTACCAAAGTATGCAAGGAAAGCTGCCAGTGGCAGGTTTTCTGTAAGCCAAAGTATGCAAGGAAATCTGCCGGTGGCAGGTTTTTTGTATTTTTATCTGGCTTTTAAAAGCATTATATTGTATAATAGTAAAGAATATATATGCATATTCAGATATGATTTATCTATAAGAAAGTTCTTTGAACTTTTCTATTGGGTAAAAACCCTCCGGGGATGCGTACTGCGAGGTAAGAGACAGATATCTCTATACGGCCGCCGCAGGCGTGAGTTTCGTAAGCGAAACTCTTTCTTTAATTTAAAATGTATTTATATTGATATATGGAGGAAAGAATAAGGTGCCAGGAATGAGAAAGACAGGTGAGAACAGCCGTATTTCCAGTCAACATAACCGGGGTTTGATTTTGAGGCTTATTGCAACAGGAATGTGTCATTCCAGAATAGAACTGGCCAGGGAGACGGAGCTCACTAAAATGACTATAACCAATATTGTATCGGAATTCCGCCGGAATAATATTGTTGTTGAAACAGAGGAATGCCCAACAGATGTAAGAGGACGCAATCCAATTACCGTAGAGATTGCATCGGATGCGCCCAAGATACTTGGTATATTAATCAGTATGACATACTGTGAGGTGGTAATTTGTGATTTACAGCTTCATATTCTGAAAAGAAAAAAGACAGAATGGAAAGATGGGCTGACTGAAGATACATTAATAGAGGATGTCTGTACCTTGATTGATTCCATGCTTCAAACCAATAATCGATTTTTTGGAATTGGAGTTGCGAGTATGGGTCCGCTTAATATTAATCAGGGTGTGATTTTGGATCCGCCGAATTTTTATGGAATACAGAATGTGCGGATTGCAGAATGTCTGAGGGAGCGATATGCATATCCTGTATTTGTAGACCGCGACAGTAACAGTTCTGCTTTGGCAGAAGCGTTATATGGAGCCGGTAAGATGAATCATGATTTCATATATATGAGTATTGATG
>CAMKHH010000094.1 GCA_946412445.1 uncultured Eubacterium sp. | reverse complement strand
GCTCTGTCATTTACCTCTACCGGTTAATATGTAAGCCGCTCAATCAGTTTCAGGAACAGCTGCTTCAGATTGGAGGAGGCTCCCTACAGATGGTAAAGCAGGAGTATGATATCAAGGAATTTGATGACCTGATGCATGAAGTGGAGAAGATGAAGGACCAAATCAGGAATCTTATTGATAACGTTGTGGAAAAAGAAAAAAATATCCAGCGCATAGAATATGAGAAGCTCCTGTTTCAGATCAATCCACATTTTCTGCTTAATACTTTAAATTCTATCCAGTGGATGGCAAGGATGAGCCATCAGGATAACATTATGGAATTTGTACAGAGATTAAAGAAGCTGCTGTCGTACAATCTGGGAAAAGAGGGAATGCAGACAACGCTCCGGACAGAGATTGATATTGTGAAAGAATATATCGCACTCCAACAGATGCGATATGATTTTGTGATAGAAATGAATGTGGAGGAAGGCAGTTATCTGGAACAGCCAACGGTACGGCTGCTGCTTCAACCACTGGTAGAAAATGCGATACAGTATGGACTTGGAAGGGATGAGAAAATAACAATACGGATCTTTGAAGATAATAAACGGGGATTAGCGGTAATCACCATAGCAGACAACGGTAACGGACTGACCAGAGAGGAGATCAATCAGATCAATGCACCTTTTGATTATGATCTGCAGAAAATGCAGAATGGGAACAGAGGGATTGGTCTGCAGTATGTAAAGGCAATGCTGGATTCATTCTATGAAGGACAGACGAATCTGTTTGTAAATTGCAAAAAAGGATATGGAACCAAGATTACAATTCTGATCCCGGTTCAGGAAGAGTTACGGGATAAAGCTAAAGTGGCAGATACCGGTATAGAAAAAGAGGGTATGAGGGAATGAGAGTATTAGTTGTTGATGATGACAAACTGGCTAGGAAAGGTCTGATATACATAATGAACTGGGAAAAATATGGATTTGAAGTTGTGGGCGATGTCCAGAATGGAAGTAAAGCACTGGAATTTCTGAAGGATAACATGGTAGATGTTGTGTTCACGGATATAGATATGCCAGAGATAGATGGAATTGAACTGATGGAAAGATGCAGAACAGAATATCCGGATGTGAAATTTGTGATCTTTTCAGTATATGAAGATTTCGGTTATGCACAGAGAGCCATGAGACTTGGAGCACTGGATTACATATCTAAGATAAGCTTTGACGGGGATGACTGTGACCAGATACTGGAACGGGTGGATAGAAAATATAGAGATAATCTGTTAAAAAAGGGAAAAAGGGAGGAGGATCACGGATTACGCAAGAAGCTGGAAAATGCATGGATGAACACCAGATGGATATATGATGATAACGAGTTTGGCAGGTTGTGTGAAATAACAAGGAAAGTGGAGCTTCGCACTGCCGAAAGGATTTTTGTAAAGAGCCTTCACAGCATTCAGGAGATCACAGGGGAAGAGTATGAATTTCCGTCGCTATCCTCCGTAAATGATATGCTGGCATGGGTAAAAAAATGGCGGGATGATCTGTACCGGACGTGTCTGCAGACAGAAAAAGCAAATGATATCTATATCTTTGCAAGGATCATCCTATACATAGAAGAACATGTAGAAGAAAACCTGAAGTCGGAAGATGCTGCAGCGGAGATCGGAATGAGCAGAAGCTATTTCAGCACGAGATTTAAAGAAATGACCGGTGATACATTTCATAACTATGTGATCAGCAGAAAAATGCATGCGGCGGCATGTAAAATGGAAAAAGGAACTGAAAATATCACACAGATTGCATCAGATCTGGGATATGACAATTATTATTATTTTACAAAAGTGTTTACAAAAGAATATGGATGCACGCCAACAGAATATGCAAACAGGGTTAAAAAATGTTCGATTTGATTCGGACATTTTTTTAAATTTAAAAAAAAGACTGTAAAATCAGAAACAATATCGTCTAGTGAAAAATACGATTACAAGATAAACTGTCTATAAAAGAAGGGAGGTTTACTCATGTACATTAAAAGGTTTGTGAAACATTATTACATAATGCTGGTACCAGCTTTCCTATGGCTGTTCTTTTTCGGTATCGTGCCTATGTTTGGAATCGTGATGGCTTTTCAGGATTATAATCCAGGACAGGGCATCCTACATTCCAAATTTGTTGGTCTGGCTAATTTTGAATATATGTTTCAGATGAGTGACATTGCGCAGGTTTTGCGGAATACAGTCACTATTGCTGTGGGTAAGATTATTGGAAATATTATTTTCCCGCTGATCTTTGCATTATTATTAAATGAACTGACATTGAAAAGACTGAAGCGTCCGATTCAGACAATCGTATACTTACCGTATTTTCTGTCCTGGGTTATTCTTGCAAAGATCGTGCTGAACATTTTCGGCTATACAGGACCGATTAATCAGCTGATACAGCTATTTGGCGATGAACCGGTCAATTTCTTCGGGGAAGCAAAGCTGTTCCAGCCGCTGGTTATCGGTACGGATATCTGGAAAGGGTTCGGTTATAATACGGTAGTTTATCTTGCTGCTATCCTGGGTGTTGATAAATCGTTGTATGAAGCGGCAGCAGTAGATGGTGCCGGCAGGTTTAAGAGGATATGGCATGTGACACTGCCGGGTATAAGGACGACAGTAGCTCTTCTGGCTATCCTGTCTCTTGGCAATATATTAAATGCAGGATTTGACCAGATTTATAATTTGTATAACCCATTGGTATATTCAACGGGAGATATTATTGATACATGGGTATACAGGGCTGGTTTACAGAATCTGCAGTATTCTCTGGCAACAGCAGTCGGATTATTCAAGTCTGTGATTAGTGTCATATTGATTGCCCTGGGTTACTGGCTTGCAGATAAATTTACCGGTTATAAACTGTTTTAGGAGGTGATATCTATGATTGAGAACAAAAGCCTCGGCTCCAAGATTTTCGATGTTTTGAATGTGGTGTTCCTTGTTACGGTCACACTGATCTGTATTATGCCTGTATGGTATGTCCTCTGTGTATCCTTGAGCAGCAAGGAAGCCGTTAATGCAGGAGAAGTTGCTTTCTGGCCGGTTGGCTTCAATTTGCTCTCCTACCAGAAGATTTTGGGAGAAGGTGCATTTTTTGGTTCGTTTCTGATATCTATAAAAAGAGTAGTACTGGGTACTGCTGTCAGCATGGTATGTGTTCTTATGGCAGCGTTCCCATTATCAAGAACGAAAAAGCAGTTCCCCCATAAAGAAATCTTCATGTGGATTCTTGTATTTTGTATGTTATTCAACGGTGGTACTGTTCCATGGTATATCACTATGAGAAGCTACCATCTGATGGACAGTATCTGGGGACTGGTGCTGGGAACAGGACTACAGGTGTTTAATGTAATCCTTGCAGTGAACTTTTTTAAAAATCTTCCATCAGAGCTGGAAGAAGCATGTTTTGTTGATGGCGGCGGACCGTGGAGAAATCTGATATCCATATACATACCGCTGGCAAAACCGATGGTGGCAACCATTGCACTTTTTACCATGGTCATGTACTGGAATGAATTCTTCCAGGGAATGGTCCTGAGTACAAGACAAAGCAGTTACCCGCTGCAGACCTATATCCAGCAGATGGTTGTAACATTGGATTATTCTACAATGAACGTAGAACAGATCGCACAGGCGATGAAATTAAACAATCTCTCATTGGATGCTGCAAAGATATTTATAGCTATGATGCCGGTACTGATCGTATATCCATTCCTGCAAAGATATTTTGTAGATGGTATTACACTTGGATCAGTAAAAGGATAAAAAAAGGAGGAAGAAGTATGAAACAGAAACAGATTATCGCACTTGTAAGTGCGACAGCACTGGCTGCGACTGCGTTGGCAGGCTGCGGCAAAACATCAGAAGAAAGCACACAGACAACAGCAGTAAGTGAGGCAGAAGGAACAGCCAAAGAAGATCTCCCACTGTCAAAATATCCGGAGACAGTAACTGTCCATCTGGGCGGTTCATTGAATCCAAATGCGAAGATTCCTGACGGAATGAGCTATGATGATAACTCCTATACACGCTTTTTGAAGGATGAGTTTAATATCGAGATTGTATACGACTGGGTTACATCCTCATCTGACTTTGATGAGAAAATGAACCTGTGCATCGGAAGCGGTACGATTCCTGAGCTGATGAATGTCAATGCGACACAGTACAGGGCACTTCTGAAATATGATATGATCCAGCCGCTTGATCAGTATTTTGATGGCTATGCTTCTGATGCACTGAAAGGATATGTGGAATCCGGTGGAGAAGAGCTGAAAAAATGTATCTCAAATGATAAGGGAGAGATAATGGCAATCCCAGCCCCGAATATCACTGCTGGCGGCATCAATGAAATGTGGATCCGTCAGGACTGGCTGGATAATCTTGGACTGGAGGTTCCAAGAACCTGGGATGAGCTGGTAACAGTAGCAGAAGCATTCGTAACCCAGGATCCGGATGGTAACGGAGAAGCTGATACCATTGGAATCCTTGGACCGAGTAATTCAGATCACATGAATGCAATTGGAGGAAACCAGTATGGACTGGATCCATTGTTCAGCAGCTTCCAGTCTTATCCACAGTACTGGCTGCAGGATGAGGATGGAACTGTAAAGTATGGTTCAATTCAGCCGGAGACCAGAACAGCCCTGGAAAAAATCCAGAAATTGTATACAGATAAACTGATTGATACGGAAATGCTTGTCAGAAATGACAGTAAGGAACCTCTTCTGGCTGGAAAGGTCGGAATTTTCTTTGGACCATGGTGGTGTGGTTATACAGTGGCAGATGCCACACTGGCAGGCGAAGCAGATTGGAGAGCATATTTTACACCATTAGCTGAGGATGGAAACTATTATACTCATATGGCAGAGCCTACAACGAAGTATGTAGTAGCAAGCAAAAGCTGCAAGAATCCTGAAGCTGCATTTAAGATTATTAACTATCTGATCAAAAATGAGCAGCAGTGGGTAGCAGATGGCATTTCCTCCACAGAGATGGGTACTGCAGATTTTTATCCTTTGTATAATGTCTATGACAACGCAGATGAGATTGAAATATCTTATGATGTCCTGACAAAATATCTTGCAGGCGAGATTACAATGGATGATGTTGATTTCTCAAGACATAAACTGTTAAAGAGTGATATGGAAGCAGTTATGGAACTGAAAAAAGAACCTTATGATGATTTCAGCCTGGATAATTGGAATCTGGACAGTGATCTTGCTAAGGGTAATCTTCCAAGACTTGTGTCAATTCTGGTTGGTGAAGCTCCTAGTGTAAATGATAAATATATACCTGTTTACAATGCATATAATGGTCAGACAGAAACCATGCAGACCAAATGGGCAAACCTGAAAAAAATGGAAGAAGAAACATTTGCAAAAATTGTTATGGGAAAAGCAGATATCAGCGAATTCGATACTTTCGTTGAAAACTGGAAGAATCAGGGCGGTGACCAGATTCTCAAAGAAATCAACGATGAATTAGGTAAGTAAAAGAGACAGCGGCTGATGGTGTTCATCAGCCGCTGTTCCTTAATTATGGGTTTTAGCCTGTTGAGGGCATTGGAGTTTTTCGCGTTCCGAAAAATGGA